>JAOUKM010000001.1 GCA_029882535.1 Candidatus Bathyarchaeota archaeon | reverse complement strand
CTATCTTAATCTTTTTGGTGCTATGACATGAAGTTTAGCGGCAGAACAGTAACAGCCATAATAGAATTTCCAAACAACAAAATCTTGTTAGTCAAAAGGGGAACTGTGGTTTTCAAAGGCTATTGGGCTTTGCCTGGTGGAAGAGTGAAGGCTAGAGAAACTGTTGAACAAACGGTCGTGCGGGAAGTACAAGAAGAAACGGGACTTCATGTTAAGATAGTGAGAAAGATAGGTGAATACCACGAGAGCGGAGTTCAAGATGAAATGGAATACGACTATTACCCCACTTGTTTTCTTGTGAAACCCACTGGAGGAAAGATTAAGAGACAAGAGAAGGAGATCGAAGAGATTAGGCTGGTTGACCTCAAAGACATTCCAGAAAAACTTGCATTTGAACATTCAAGCATGATAAGAGACTACATAGGAACTCTCAAAAAAAAACTAAATGCACACGCGTAAGTTTAAGGTCCTAATCCCGTCCTACATTCACCCAAAGTTTTTCACCCACCCTTCAGTAGTCAATTTTCTCGTAAACCTTAATCGCTGGGTAGTTGTCTGATTTCACGAGGAAAGCTGCTGTTTCCGCATTTCTTAACACATCCTCCGTCACAACTGATGTGGCTAAAGTTGCATAAACCCTTGCCTCTATAATTCGGATGCGTATGCACCCCACCTATCATCCAAATTTATGGCAGATGAAGAAATGAACCAGCGTAAGAAGCCAGCTCATCATTTACGAAAACGCCGTAAACTGGCATTTTGTCTATCCATTCTATGTATTTCTTTGTTATTCCTCTAGGACGGCTTTCTGGGTTGATAGAAGCATGGAAAACTTGGAGGTGTCGTCTTCAGAGCGTAATCTACGCCCAAATTCTGACTGAAAAGAGTTAGCTTGACCCTTTTTTACTAACATCCAATTTTCAACGTAATGCTTCGCATCTGGGAATCTTCTCTTTATAACTGGTAGGAGAATTGGCGGAGCGTGCATAATAAAGCGGTTTTCAGGTGCCTTGTTTGACTTCTCATCCATCTCGCTTTCACACTCAAACCACACTTAAAACTCCAAAACCGTGTAGATAAGAATGTATCCTCTCAAATCTTCATCTTTAAAAGCTGCATACACAGTTGTGTGTTCAGGCTCATGTTGAGTATCATGGAAAGCGAAAACATGTCTAACAATGTTTGATTTTAAGAAACCGATTACGCGTTGCTTGTTGTTCTCATCAACTTTCTCCACCTTTAACATCAAGTTTCGCCCCTTTCTTCACTACTCTCCTTATGAAACGCGCAATTTATAAAAAGAAATAGAGAGACGTCTATATGTATAGACGTAGTGTTGATTTTCAATATCTATTCCTTGTTCATAAGACATTTTCACCTCTTTCCGAATCCTGTTAATGAAGCCTGTTCATAAGCGTCTAGACGAGGTGAAAGATGTTGACAGCCTCATTACCGTTTCAGGAAGCCATTGAAATGTATCGAAGAATAAGCGAAATACTCATAGATCCTTCTTTGCTGCATCGACTCGGTGAATTCTTTAAGAAAAGGCAAACTTTGCCAGAAATGCTCGAATGGATTCACACTAGAGTCAAGTTCAACAAAGGCGATATTATTCGGCATAATGACCCATTTGAAATAATTAAGTATGGCCAAGGCAAATGTAGGGAGTTCTCTGTCTTGTTCACAGCTCTCTGCTTAGCGAACGGTTACCGCGCTAGAATAATCCTTGACATGTCTGACCACGCGTGGACAGAGGTTTGGGATGCAACACTAAACAAGTGGATTCACGTTGACCCTTCGGAAAAGAAGATAAATGATCCCGAAATGTACGAGAGGGACTGGAAGAAGAACCTAATAGAAGTATACGCTTTCGAAAAGGGCAAACTTGAAGACGTGACTAAAACCTACAAAACTGCAAAACAAAACCTACCAAAATAGTAAAACGCGAGTTTCCGGAGTGTTGGCAAAGAACGTTACTACAGTGTCATAATGTATTTTATTAATAAGTTAATTAATAGAAATTGGAGTTATGCACGTTCGAAGAGGGAAAAGAAGTGGAATATGAAATTAAATACAAGCCGTCTTATTCGATGCTCGTTGTCAAGCTGAAGCCTAGCGAAATTATAACTGCAGAATCTGGAGCCATGACCTATATGGACCCAAACATAGATGTCCACACAAGAAAGCGTGAAAAAAGCCTTCTTGGAAGCATTGGCTTAAAGTTGCTCGGACGCCAATCTTTCTGGGTCAATGATTACAAAGCAACACAAAGCGAAGGGGAAGTCGCCTTCGTTTCTGCTCCAGTGGGCGACATTGAGACTTTAGAAGTTAAACCAAACCAAGGCTACATAATACAAAAAGCCGCCTACATTGCATCTACACAAAGCGTAGAATTAGACGTCAAATGGCAAGGCTTCACGAAAGGGCTTTTTGGACAAGGATTATTCATGATAAAAATTACAGGCAACGGAATCCTGTTCATAAACACTTTCGGCGCCATAGACAAACACACGTTGAAGCCAGATCAAACCTTGATTGTTGATAACTTTCACCTTGTTGCCTTCAGTGACATTTGCAACTACAAAGTCAGAAAATTCGGAGGATTAAAAGAAACTCTGCTAGGTGGAGAAGGACTAGTTACAGAAATTAAGGGCCCAGGCGACGTATATATACAAACTAAGAACTTGAGAGAATTTGTGGAATGGCTTTGGACGTTGATTGAACCAAGAGTTAAGGCAAGAGCGAGATAAAAAACTGTCATGTCATACGACTAACGGTTGCAATTTATGTCGCCACGCACAATAGTTTCTATTGTGTAACGGAGTGATACCAACTGATTATGTATTCTGGCAGCTTCAGCCCTCTTTCACTCAATCTTTCAGCAATTTTGACTGGTAACGGGCTTAAAACGTATGCTGCTCTCATGTAAAACCTTCTAGGTTGGCCTGGCTTGACTGTTTCTTTTAAGATTATTTTGAAGTCCGACTTTTTGGCTAGAGTTGATTTTTCTGTTTCCGTGATTGACAGGACAGTTCCGTTCAGTTTTTTGAAGACGTCACACCAGTTGACAACAGGCTTGGTTTCTCCAGAAAACGATACTAAGATCTCAAGATCTCCAGCTCTAGGATGTGGAGTATTCACACCTCTAGCTATGTAGATATTGTCCCCCAAGAAACCCTTGATGTGAAAAAGTCTTACACCAGCCATTTTAACAATTTCGTTAGCTGTGCCTTTCCCTCCTAGAAATACGTTTGTCCGTCTTTCCAGCAAATCAACTAGGTGAGTGTAAGTTTCCGACTCTACATTTAAGTCGATTATAGACCCTAGTTTAGCAAATTCTTGCTCACAAAGCTGAAACACTCCGCCTACCTGTAGATTTCGAAAGATTGCTTCAGTCATCATGTACAGAAGAAGGAGACTTCCAAGCTCGAACATGTCGCCCATGATGCCTACCTCGCTGTACTCAAAGGAAGGCTTTGATTTTCCTCGGCCTTTCAGCTCAATCACGTGCCCGTTTTTGCGAACTAGCTGTGCTAACGGAGAGTTCAAGTTAGAGGTTACAAGTCCTATGGAGAACTTAGAGGATTTTTTGTCTTCAACATACCTTACCAAATCTTGTACCATCGCCAAGGGATCTTCAGAAATTCCGCTCCCAGAGTTAATCAAGAGCAGAGTTTTTTTGTAACGTCTTTCGAGTTCAGCTGCGGCATCGTACATGTTTTTCCCAGGAAAACCTGGATCGTCAGGAGTCAACACAACTTTGTTTCTCCAGCCTATCTGGCTCATTGCGATTTGGCTCATCGCAGCGTTCAAGGAATACAGTGATCTACCTGACCCGCTGCAGACCACGCAGTTAGCAGATTTTAGATCTTCATACAGAGGCAACAGTTTTTTTGGTTTCAGGCTGAGAATGTTGTCTCTGATTCTGTTGACGTATCCTATGTTGCTGATCTTGGTTCTGATCTCACTCACACCACGTTCAAGAAGTGCCTTTGCCGCTTTTAAATCTTAGACTACGCACTAATGGCATGTGGAATTTTTGGTTTGTGTCGGCTTTGCTTGATCCTTTGTGCAGGTTTAGACTTACAATGAAAAGCAAGCCCATAATTCGCAGCTGTCCGGAGAGATTTAGCGTCAGCGCAGTAAGGCAAGTCTCTCTAGCCGAAGAACACTTTTGCTATTTCATATATCTTCAAGTCAACAGTCTTTCGCTTGCCAACGACATCTTTCAACGAAATAAAAACAATCTCATTTCCTCGAAGAGCAACCATCTGCCCAAACTTGCCTTTGTGAACAAGGTTTATGGCTGCGATTCCATATCGGGTAGCTAAAATTCTGTCAAAAGCTATGGGTGAGCCACCGCGTTGAAGGTGACCAAGGTCCACAACTCTCGTCTCAATATCCATTCTCTTTTCAATTTCTTTTCCAAGATAATAGCCTATGCCGCCGAGTCTGACGTTTCCAAACTCGTCAACTCCGCTACTGTAAACAATTTCTTTGCCTCCTTTAGGCTTAGCACCTTCAGCGGCAACAACTAGGCTGAAGTTTCTACCGCGCTTTTGCCTTCGTCTAATGTATTCACAAACCTCGTCAACATCGAATGGTTTCTCTGGAATCAAAATGGTATCTGCCCCTCCGGCAAGTCCTGCCCATAACGCAATCCAACCGGTATATCTCCCCATTACTTCAAGAATTATTACTCTGTGATGCGATTCGGCTGTTGTGTGAAGCCTGTCAAGAGCTTCGCAAGCGATTGAAACTGCTGTTTGGAAGCCAAAGGTGTAGTCAGTGCCAGCTAGGTCGTTGTCAATTGTCTTGGGAACCCCGACGCAGGGAAGCCCCATTTCATAAAGCTTGTAAGCCACACCTAAAGTATCGTCTCCACCAATAACAACCACTGCTTCAATCCCGTATTTCTCAACGTTTTTCAAAATACGTTGTGGTCCGTCTTTGCGCTTAAAGGGATTAGTTCTCGAAGTTCCCAGAATGGAACCTCCTCGAGGAAGCATCCCTGATGTTTTCTTCAAGTCTAATGGGATAAATTCGTCGTCAATTAGCCCACGCCACCCATCTTTAATTCCAACAGTTTCATAACTATAATCCTGAATTGCCTTCCTAACAACAGCCCTGATTACAGCGTTGATTCCCGGAGCATCCCCCCCTCCACTTAAGATTCCAACTTTCATTCTTTTTCCTCGCCCTCTTTCTAGGGTGATTTGCCTGAGCTTCCAAATAACCGCGTTTTTCCTTTAACAACCTCTTTCATGGCCTCTTTTGCTGGACCCAAAATCTTTCTCGGGTCATACTGATTTGGCGAAGTGGCTAAGACTTCGCGGACTGCACCTGTGAAAGCCAGCCGTAAGTCGGTGTCGATGTTTATTTTTGATATTCCCAAGGACACGGCTTTTTTAATGTGGTCCTCTGGGATTCCTTTAGCTCCAGCTAATTCTGCTCCATACTTTGTGGCTTTCTCAACTATCCAAGATGGAACACTGGAAGCACCGTGCAAAACCAGCAAGACATTCGCTTTTTCTCTGATAGCTTTCAACCTTTCAAAATCCAGTTTTGGTTCCTCTTTGAATTTATAGGCTCCGTGAGAGGTGCCGATTGCAATCGCCAGAGCATCCACCCCAGTGCGTTTCACGAATTCTTTGGCTGCATCTGGATCTGTCAACACCGCGTCTTTTTCTTCAACTGTTGACTCTTCAACGCCGGCTAGTTTTCCCAGCTCTGCTTCGACGGACACGCCTTTCGGGTGAGCCAAATCTACAACCTGTTTTGTTACAGCTATGTTCTCTTCAAAACTGAGGTGAGATGCATCGATCATCACAGAAGTAAAACCCGCATTGATACATCTTGCTACCGTTTCTATGTCTTTTCCATGGTCGAGATGGAGAGACATGGGTTGTAGAACGGCTTTCGCCGCGACTTTCACTATCGCAGCCAAATTGTCCAGTCCAGCATATTTAATGGCACTAGGAGTAGCTGCGACGATTACTGGAGATTCTTCTTCAACGGTTGCTTCAGTGATAGCTAATAGGGTCTCTAGGTTGTTTATGTTAAAAGCGCCAACAGCGTAGTTTTTGGCTACGGCGGCTGACATTATTTCTTTATTTGTAACAAACATTTTTTGGCCCTGGAGATATGTATTAAACTACGACTATTAAAAATGATAACTGGTCAAATGCTGATTTACTGAGGATTTATGTTTTCTTTGCTGTGAAGCCAAAAAAAGATTTCTCTAACATTTACCTTCTTGCGGCAGCAGCCATGTTTGGAATTGCCTCAGCCATCATAGTTTCGGAGTCTACGATCAAAGTATGGGCATCTTCCAAATCTTCTATCTACTTGAGCGTCTAAAGTGTTTCCAGCAACGGACACAGCTATCTTCATTTATTCACCTCCTCTCCAGAGTCTGCTGTGTGTTTTTTTTAAATTGCCTTCTGCTTTAAAAACTCCTCAACTTTTTCAACAATTTCCATAAACGCCTTCGACGCTGGAGAATCTGGATGTTCAATTATAAAGGGCATACCCTTGTCCGAATCCTCACATATTACCGGGTCAATTGGAATAATCCCGAGAAAAGGAATCGCCAAATCTTTCGCTATCGTTTCTCCACCCCCAACTTTGAAAATGGCGACTTTTTCACCGCACTTGGGACAAATGAACCCACTCATATTCTCTATAATACCAATGACGGGGATATTCAACTTCCTAGCAAAAGTTACAGCCTTCTTAACAACAATCTGGGAGACTCCCGAGGGAATCGTTACAATAACCACGCCGTCCATGTTAGGGAGAAGCTGCATGACGCTAAGAGACTCATCACCTGTGCCTGGAGGGAGGTCTATGAAAAGAAAATCAAGTTCTCCCCATACAATGTCGGAGAGAAACTGTTGAATTGCCATCATCTTAAGCGGTCCCCGCCAAATAACCGGCGCCTCGTCGCTTGGAAGCAGAAAATCCATAGAAACAACCTTTATCCCTAAAGGACCTGTCGCTGGAAAGATGCCGGGAGGACCGGCTTGAAGCTTTTGGCCTTTTGTTCCCAGGATTTTTGGTACGCAAGGTCCGGTGATGTCTGCGTCTAAGATGCCTACGCTGTTGACGTGGTCGTGAGTGGCGAAGGCCATCGCCAAGTTCACCGCCACTGTGCTTTTGCCCACTCCGCCTTTACCGCTTATTATGGCAATTTTGTGTTTAATCTTGCCCATCTTGAGATTGATACTTCTTAATCCTTCTTCATAGCCTCGTTTTCTTGGATCGGCAGAGCCTTTGAAATTCTTACAGGGATCACGTTTTTCGGTCATGAATATTCACTTTCTTTGGTTTCTAACACTATCACCTTTTGATTGCCAGTTTGTCTCAAAAGTCTATTTTGTACCATTCGCGCGCATATTCAGTACTTCCCCAGCTGTTTTCCCACTTTGTAGTAGAACCCGTCTTTTCCTATCCACTTGAATAGTATACCTTGCTTCCAATCATAATCTTTGTTGACATTGGCAGCTTGTACTTCGCCAATGAACCATACATGGTCACCTATGTCAACTTCTTGAACGACTTTGCATTCGATGTTAACTGGAGATTCTTGAATGTATGGAGCGTTAACCTTAACCCCCTTTACAGGGGTAAGCCTTGCCAACTTGAATTTATCTGCATCTCTACCTGAATGTTCTCCGCAAATTCGTACTGCTTCCATTAGTTTTTCGTCAACTACGTTGACAATGTATTCTCGGCTTTTTCGTATCAAGTCGTAGGAGTGCCTTTTTGGTGCAACACCAACTCCGACTAGAGTAGGATTTCCTGAGAAGAAAGCAAACATACCTATGGTAATAATGTTTTTCTTTCCGTTATGTTCCATTGAGACCAAGTAGACTGGTCTAATAGGTAGTTGTCTTAATCCTTCACGAATCGATTGTTGTGTTTTCATAACAACCCAAATTCCTTATGCGCATTCAATGGAAACTAGTTCCATAAAGGTTTTTTCTCCTTTTTTATCAGCATGCACTAAAGTCTTAGAAGTTGAAGTTGCACTCAAAGATTTGAGGCCCTTGCTTCCATGAATATTCACAGAAGTCTAAGCATAGTTCAATGTGTCCAAGGTTCTTGAACCCTTTTTCATAAAAGAATTTTATTGCTTGGATATTTCGTGCCACAGGTTTAACATTGAGGAACCTTACGCCCAAGTTGCACGCTTCGGAAACAACCGTTCTGATTAATTGTTTCCCTATTCCCTTGTGGCGGTAGACTTTGCTGACTATTAGTGGCTCAATTTCAGCTTCTTTGCCTTTGACGATCAGTCCTACAAGTCCAACTGCTTTAGAGTCTTGAATAGCAACCCAAAGTCGGTCAGATCCAACCTCCGCCAAATGTTCATCAAAATAGTCTTCCGGATACTCTCCACCAATAGTCGAGTCTCCATAGATCTCACGATGCCACTCGGCAAGCTCCCTCCATAAACCACGACATTGTTCTCTGTCAGTGGGTTGATATTTTCGAATCATAAGAGTAGCGTCATCCTTTTATCATCATTGAGAGTTCAAATCCTTATTGCCGATTTAAGTGATTTGCTTTGAGCTGGTCTGTCTCTCAATTATCTTCGTCTTGGTTCTTCTACTAATGCAAGTAATAGAAACAGCGAAAACAGTCCGATGGCGCTGCTGACAAGGAATGGGATGCCAGCTCCCCTTACAACCAAGTTGCCAAGCCATGGAATTTCGAAAGCTTGAAACCTGTAAGCGTCATAAATCCATGTGGACAGAACGGGCCCCAAGATTGCGCCGAGACTGAAAAAAGCTGCCAGTCTTCCAAAGAGTTTTCCCCTCACCCTTTCAGGTATTAAATCAGCTCTCAAAGCTCGAGTTGCTGGCATAGCCACATTGTGGCCAAAAGATCGAAAGATGGTTATTCCAGCTGCAGAGAAAAGGTCTGGGGCGAAGGGAAAAGCTATGGTGGCTAATCTTGAAGGGAGGCTGCCCAGCGCTATGATGGGTTTCCTACCAACCCTGTCTGAAATTCTTCCAGCGTAAAGGTTGCACGTTAAACCAACGAACCCCGATATGGATAGTATGATGCCAATTTGGAGTGACGTCGCATTAAAGATGTCTCCAAAGTAGAGTACACTTATGGGGATGATGAAACCGACAGCGAACCCTGTTGCCAGTGAAGAGACGTATAGTATCTTGAGGGAGAACTTCAATTTCTTGCTTAGTACAACATTTCTTTCTTGTTGGGTCACTCCCTTGGATGAACCTTTTCCCTTCGTTTCTTCGACACCCCACCACACCAATAAGAAAGCTATGAAGGCGAGGAGGGAGTCAACGAAGAAAGGGACTCTATAGCTCCACTCAAGCCCAATTCCAAGTATATCATTGCATAGAAATTGGATAGCTCCTCCGAAGACCGGCCCCATGTTAAATCCTATCATGCTTAGGGTCAAATAGAATCCCAAGGCCTCCCCCTTTCTATCTTTGGGAACTTGGTCTACCAAGGAAGCTTCAGCGGGGGCAGCCACAGCCGCGGTAGCCACTCCGTTCAATACTCTTACTATTAATAGCGGGGCCCAGTTCCAGATAATGCCAGTTAAAGTTCCTAGAACAACGTCGGCAAGTAAACCAGCTTGGATTAGTCTTTTTCTGCCAATTCTGTCCGATAAACTCCCGAATTTTTGGGAGAGGGTTGCATTGGCTGCGGTGAAAGCGGCGGTAAACAGGCCGATGTAGACGACTGATGCCCCTAAAAGTTGAACATAATTTGGAAAATAAGACATGGGTAAAGCGTACGCTAGGTTTTCCACTAACGAGGATAGGGAAAGAATTACAACGCTGGACGTATAGAGCTTCGAAGTTCGCATATACCTCATGCCTGAGTAAAGCTTCAGATAAACTCTAAGAAGATAGGGATATAACTTACCTTTCCACGCCTGCAAATCTTACGCAAAGTGGTGCAGGGAGTGGGATTTGAACCCACGAAGGCCTACGCCATGAGGACCTGAACCTCACCCCTTTGACCTAGCTTGGGAACCCCTGCCTAAACAACTACACAAAACACATTACACAAAATTAACTCTTACCTACAAACAAACACTCAGACACACTCCTAGCACGAATTGCGCGGGAGAACAACAAAGAGTTGCCATCGCATGAGCATTAGCAAACTACCCAGCCATAATCCTGTCAAACGAACCTACAGGCAACTTGGACGCAAAAACCAAATACGAAATCGTTAGCTATTAGCTAAATTAAATATTGACCAAGGAACCACAATCATCATAGTGACCCACGACCGCCAAGCAGCTTCCTGCACAGACAGAACGCTATTTCTCAACTACGGAAGACTAACAAAGGAAAAGCGAGGAACACACCTCACAAAAGACGCGCTCAAATGTCCCAATTGTGGCAAAAAACTATGAACCAAAAAAAAGAAAATAACACAATGTCCAGACGCCACACCAAGATCAAAGAGACATTCACACTCAAAACCTAATAGAACAATCTAACCACCATGCCTAAGACACACTCTTAAAAGCCACAACACACCAGCAATAACCATGGACTGGCTAGAAATCCTCACCGAAACCACCCAACACATAAAAGCAGTAGTAACCCCCCTCATCAAAACCCCCATCGCCCAAAAAACCTATGGCATGGGAGCAGGCGGCGACCCCAAAAAATACATAGACCTCCAAGCAGAAAAAGCACTAATAGAAACACTAAACGAACACAACCTAAACTTCACCCTCATCAGCGAAGAAACAGGCACAAAACACTACGGCCCAAATCCCACTTACTATGTCACAACAGATCCCATAGATGGAACCACCAACACACTAAGAGGTATACCCTTCGCCTGCACAAGCATTGCAATCAGCAAAACACCCCGCCTTGACGCCATCCAAGCAGCGGCAGTCGCAGACCTCTTCCACGACGCCACTTACCTAGCCCAAAAAAACCTCGGCGCCTACCGCAACTACCAAAAAATCACCCCAACACAAACAACCAGTCTAGCCGAAGCAGTCATAGGCATAGACCTCAACACTTACAAAGTTGCAGAACTGTCAACAAAACTCAACCAATTACTAACACAAACCAAACACACTCGCCACCTCGGAGCCAACGCGTTGGAACTCTGTTACGTAGCCGACGGTACCACAGATGCCTTCATAGATATCCGAGGCAAACTCCGCACCACAGACATAGCTGCAGCCACCTTCATAATCCGAGAAGCAGGCGCCACCATTACTACACCTCAAAACACACCCTTAACAAATCCCCTAAGCCCCACAGAAAAAGTATCGTTTATCGCCACAGGAAACACCAGCCTCCACCAAACTATACTAAAAACCCTAAAAAAGGCATAACAACCCATGCTAACACCCGTAAAAAACTATCCCGCCTTCCTCCACAAACAAAAACAACACAAAACCCTCATCATCACAGACCTTCACCTCGGCTGGGAAATAAACCTCGCCCGAAAAGGCATCCACGTCCCATCACAAATGTCAAAAATCTGTCAAAAGCTCCTCAAACTAATAAACGTAACAAAACCAAACGCTCTCATAATTCTAGGAGACGTAAAACACACCATAGCAAAAGCAGAATCAGGCGAGTGGCGAGACATACCAGAATTCTTCAAAACCATAGAAACCAACATCGAAGACATCCAAATAATCCGCGGAAACCACGACGGAAACCTTGAACCACTACTTCCCCCAACCGTACAACTCCACCCCTCAACAGGCATAACCCTAAACACCGTAGGTCTCTTCCATGGACACACATGGCCAGCAAAAAAAACCTTAAAATGCTCCACCCTCGTAATGGGCCATGTCCACCCAACTGTAGCCTTCCGCGATCCCTTTGGATTCCGAATAACAACACCAGTTTGGATAAAAGCCAAATGCATCACCGAAAAGCTTGCAGCCGCAATTTTGAAAAGCAAACATATCAAAACAGCCAGAAACTCTTTCACGACTATTGAAAAACACTTTAACGTAAAACCAAAAGTCAAGCAACTATTCATAATGCCTTGCTTCAACGATTTTCTTGGAGGACGCCCAGTCAACAGAAAAAGAGAGCAAAGACACTACATTGGTCCGGTTCTCCGCTCCGAAGCCGTAAACATCAATAGTGCAGAGGTGTACCTTCTCGACGGAACGTTCTTAGGAACAGTAGAACAACTCAAAGCGTTAAACTAAACACATAAAAGGAAAAATTCTTATTAAATTCATTCTGCAGTTTTAAACGGAGGTGAGACAAAACATTGTCTTGGGACGACGATTTTGAAAGATGGTTTAGAAGAAAAATGAGGCGACCATTCTCCAGCGGATGGTTTTTCCAAGATATAGATGAAATGCTTCGCGATATAGAAGAAATGATGAATAAAGAACTGAAAGAATTCACTTCTCGTATACCAAAAGACTATGTACGAGAGCGCAAATTGCCGAACGGTAGTAAGATTCGTGAATTGGGGCCTTTCGTCTACGGTTACTCTGTGAGAGTTGGTCCTGATGGAAAACCAGTGGTAAGAGAGTTTGGAAACGTCCAGCCTACCAGACGTGGCCCAAAAATAAAAGAAGAACGTGAACCCCTCGTTGATGTAATAAGCACGGATGGTGAGGTAAAAGTAGTTGCTGAATTACCAGGAGTAGACAAGAAAGACATCAAACTCAACATTTTGGACGATATGTTAACAGTTTCTGTTGATACACAAGACCGTAAATACTACAAAGAAATTAAGCTGCCAACTGGGGTTGAACCCAAAGGCGTGAAGACATCCTATAAAAACGGAGTTTTGGAAGTAACGCTGCGGAAGGCTAAGAAACACAAACCAAAAGGAAAACCGATAAAAATAGAGTAAGCCGCCCAGCTTATCTTCCTTTTTATAACCATCCTTTTATGTCATCTTTGTAAATAGCAGTTAGCGGCGAAAAGCAGTTGGCAAAAACTTCAGAGCTTGAAACGCTTAGACAGGTCTGCAAAAAAGCGGTAACAGCAAAGAGAATTGAAGATGCTGATTTAGACAAGCTTTCAGTTGCTTATGGTCAACGTTTCACAAAGGCTTGGAAGGCGGTTGAAGGTAAACTCGTAAAGAAGTACGTTTTCAAGCCCAGCAAACGTGTCGTCTGGATTGTTGTAGGGAAAGGGCGGGACTATCTTATAATGCCTGCTGCCGATTTTTGCACTTGCGACGACTTCTACTTCCGAGTAATGGATAGGCAAATACACTTGTGTTATCATTTGATAGCGCAGAAGCTTGCAGAAACATTAGAAAGCTATGATCTATATGAAGAGGAAGATGAACTCTACGATGTTTTAATGAAGGAATGGAGAAAGGCGATAGCTTAAATAACCAATTCTATTTACTATGGAAAACGGTGAAAACTCAGATTGGGCATAAACGAGTTCTTTCAAACGCTGACTTACATCTTGATGGTTACCGCGTTTATAGCTTTAGTGATAATTTTTCTCCTAATGCTTCGTGGCCGAGAAGAGAAAACTGAATAACAAAATGAATTTTCACATTATTTTATTATTTTATCTATTCTATTTGTGTCTTATGAAAAAGAATAAAATTAAGCATAAAACCGTCAAAACTGCAGCAAGAAAGATGGTGAAGAAAGCATGAGGCCCTGTTCCAATTATTATGGGAATAGGGCCGACCAGTATTATTATGCCCGTGCTAACATTGTTATCTGAAGCAAAAGAAGAAGCTATGATCAAAATGATCCCCATGAAAATTAGGAATAGCCCAACCAGAAACAGTTTGAATCCAATTGACTGAGACACTGCCATGTTTCCATCTCTTCTCTACAGATAATTAAAAGCAATATTGGCAAGAAGGACAAACACCATTAAAATAATAGATAAAATCAAAAGTATCTTTACAGATTTCCTGTCGGTTCCAAACACTATGGGAAAAGGCCCAATTATTATTGCGCTCCCACCTTTGACTCTCTTTTCATCATTTGCCGATGAAAAAAGCAGAAGGATTATCGCGACAAAAACTACTATGAATCCCATCAGAATAAGCGCGAATCCCAGTGTAGCCAAAAATGCAGAATCACTCATTTGGGCTCATCAGTTTCTACAGTAAAAGGGTTAAAATAAGGTTATTGCAGACTATCTATGTTCGCTTCAGATATTGTCGTGAAAGAAGAATGAACGTAGAAGAGATAGTGCAGTATGTTCTTTCGCACAGTCACGGTTTGACTCGTGAAGAAGTAGTGATTGCTATAGAGAAGAAGAAAGCAGCTAGCGGAGGATTCTTGACAGATGAAGCTGCTGCACGGCTAGTTGCTGCAGAGCGTGGAGTGGAAATTCAAATCAAAAAACAGCTTCCAAAAATTTACATACGGCAGCTAGTTTCTGGCCTAAATGATGTAACTGTTTCCGGTCGCGTGCTGCTTGTTACAACGCCGCGAGTATTCCCACGGCCAGATGGAAATGGTCAAGTAGCATGGCTGCTAATTGCAGACAGGACAGGAACTATAAAGGTTGTTTTATGGAATGACAAAACAGAACTTGCTAGAAAAATTCAGCTAAGACAGATAGTGAAAGTCTTGCATGGATATGTTCGACAGGGTAGAGACGGTGAGATGGAACTACATATTGGACAGCGAGGCGATGTTCAAATTGCTCTTTCTGGCGTAAAAGAAAAAAACTTTCCTTCGATCAAGGATTTCTGCGAAAAAATTGCGAATATAACTAAAGTGCATAGAAAGGTCAATGTGGAAGGAGTGATTAAAACTATATGTTCAGCGTCCACATTCCAGCGGCGTGATGGAGCACAAGGCAAAGTTATTCGGATAGTGCTTGAGGACGAAACTGGGCGGATTCCAGTTGTGTTTTGGAACGAAAAGACAGAAGAAGTAGCTAAAGCGAAAGAAGGGATGGCAGTTTTGTTGATGAATGCAAAGGTGAGGAAAAATCATCAGAATGAACTGTTAGAGTTGCACGTAGAAGGTTTCACTAATGTAGAAATTCTGACTCCCCTTGAAAGTTCTTCGTACATAAAAGATTTGAAGGCAGGAATGAGAATAGCATTTATTGAAGGAACAGTAGCAACGAAACCTATGCTTACAGAAGTTACTACTAGAAAGGGTGAAAACGTGTCTGTGGCATCTTTTGAATTAAGGGATGATAGTGGGAAGGTTTGGGTGTCTGCTTGGAGAAAGCATGCCGAGAAAGTGGAAAAATTAGCTGAAGGCGTTAAAGTTAGGTTGAAGAATGTTTATGTGCAAAAAGGGTTTGGAAGTCGGCTTGAAATCACTAGTAATGCTTCTACAGAGATAGAAGCTGAGCAGTAATTGTGGAAACATTTATTTCAAGAAGCTATGCACAATATAACCTCTCTCAAAGTTGGTAAGTTAGCATGAAAACAACTCAGATTTCTCTTCCTGTTGACGCTTTGCCCAAAAAATGGTATAATATTGCGCCTGATTTGCCGGCGCCATTACCTCCTCCTAAAGAACCCGAAAGTGGACCGTCACGAATGGAGTTCTTAGGAAAGACTATGGTTCATGAATGTTTAGGACAAGAGGCTTCTACTGACCGTTGGATTCCTATTCCTGAGGAAATCAGGGAACTATACATTCAAGCCGGAAGACCTAGGCCTTTGTATAGAGCAATAAGGCTTGAGAAACATCTTGGACTGAAGAAAGTGAGGCTGTATTATAAACGCGAAGACTTGTCGCCAACTGGGTCCCATAAGGTAAACACTGCCTTGGCTCAGGCACATTTTGCGGCGAAAGAGGGGAAGACAGCGCTAGTGACAGAGACTGGTGCTGGACAGTGGGGTAGTGCGTTGTCTTATGCAGCAAGTTTGATGGGATTAGATTGTGTAGTTTTTTGGGTTAGAGCTGTTTATAGTTGGAAGACTGATCGGAAGACGTTTATGAAGCTTTTAGGTGCAACGGTTCATGCTTCTCCAAGTAAAGAGACAAAAATTGGCAGAGAGTTGTTGGCAAAGAATTCGAATCATCAAGGTTCATTGGGAATTGCGGTTTCTGAAGGATTGGAACATGCGAGTTCGCACGAGGGCTCTGTTTATTGTCTAGGATCCGTGCTTAATCATGTTCTTATTCATCAGTCGATAATCGGCTTAGAAACTATTGAGCAATTCAAGCTGGTGGATAATGAACCTGACTTGATTGTGGGCTGTTTAGGTGGAGGTTCGAATTTTGGAGGAATCGCGTTGCCTTTTGCAGGTGAAGTGTTGCAAGGCAAGCGTGAGTGTGAGTTTTTGGCAGCGCAATCTGAGGCAGCACCCAACCTTGTAAAGGGAGAGTACAGATATGACTTTGGAGATGTCGCTGAGCATACTCCGTTACTTAAGATGTTTACGTTGGGTCATCGCGTGGAAATGGTGCCGATTAGAGCTGATGGATTGCGGTATCATGGAGCTGCGCCGTTGGTGAGCGCGTTGCGGAATCATAACATTGTTAAGGCAGTTGCGTATGCTGCAGATGAGAGGGTGTGTTTTGAAGCGGCGAGGGTGTTTTTGCAGAGTGAGGGATGGTTGATTGCGCCGGAGTCGGCGTATGCGGTGAGGGCTAGTATTGATGAGGCTTTGAAGGCTGAGAAGGCGGGTGAAGAGAAAGTTATTTGTATGAATATTAGTGGGCATGGGTTTTTGGATATTGAGGCGTATCGGGACAAGCTTGGTGTTGGCTAGTGCTGTGTGTGTTCTCTGCGCAGAGACTAGACCGTTCTATTAGGCTCCAAATAGGTTGTGGTGTGGAGTAACTGTGTGGTTTTTGGGGAGAATGGGGTTTAGACACAAAAATGTGTAATTCGATGCGCGATGACAGAGTTTTGAAGGTGCTGCTCATTCTTTTGGAGACGCCAGTTTCTCCAAATCCTCTTCTCCTTCTGCGTATCCCGAGGTGATTAAGATATCGTTTTGTTCTATTGTTGTGCTGGGTTTTGGGCGTAGCCAGACGCTGCCTCTTCGTATGGCTAGGATCCACAGTCCGGTTTCTTCGTGTATTTGGGCTTGGCGGAGAGTTTTTCCTACTAGTGGGGAGTTGGGGGATACTTGGACTCTAACGACTGTTTCTTCTGCCTCTTCGATTACAAGCTTCAGAATGCGATGTGGCTTTAATCCTCTCAAAACTACCTCCGCTATCTCGGCTCCAGCATCGGCAATTTGTTCTGTAGCGACCCCCAATCTGATTAGTCCTAGGAAGTCTTTGGATTCTTCAGGTTTGAAGCCGCTTGACAGTACAAGTTGTTCGAATTTTGTGTGAAGGTCGTCCATGCGTTCTTCTAGGGCTTGCACTTCTTCAGCTAAGTGGCGGTTGTTCAATAAGAGGGAGGAGTAAGCCAAGTCAATCATTAATTCAGAGGTGTCCTTCAACTCTGCAAGCTTGTCAACTATCACCTTAAACTGTTCTTTCCTTTTAGCCAATGCTAGTCCTCCAACTTTCTAATAGCCCCTTCGGCAAGCTTCTTTAGCTCATCGATACCGTGAGGCGCCCCGCGGGCAATCAAAATGTCGTCTTTCTCAAGTTTTTCCGTTTCTTTCGGGTTTATAATCCATTCTTTGTTTCTTCTAATTGCTATTATGTCCACGCCGATTCTTGCAGCTAACTCCAATTCATCAAGTAAAGTGCCTACTAAGATTGAGGTGGGGCTCATTTTTACGCGAATAAGGTGTTCTTCAACTTTTTCAAAGGCTTGACGAACTATAGGGTGTATACCTATGTTTTTTATTACTATGGTTGCGATGTCTGCCGCTGCGTCAGAGATTTTGTCTGCAGCGGATGCTACTGCGGAAGCGGCTATGAGAAGCTCAGCGTCTTGGGCGTCTCTGACTGCAATCATAATATTCATGTTTAAAAGATACGCAAGCGTGTCTACGCGTTCTTCGAGTTCCAAAACTTCTTCTGCCAACTCTTTGCTGTCGAAAAGCGCTGCGGAGTAAGCCAAGTCAATCATTAACTCGGATAAGTCTTTGATTTCAACGAGCAAGTCTCTGACTGGTATGGGTTTGTATTCAATCTTCTCCAACTTCACCATGTGGCGAAGGACACTCCAATGTGGGGTGGAAGCCACCACAATAACATACCGGACAAGCATAGATAATTCTTGCTGTTTTCAAAATTAACCTATTAAACCTAACATGACAAACAGCGAAACTGTGACTATTGCTCGGCTAAGAAAACTCCAAAAGGAATTAAAAAATTGTCCACGTGTACTAATAACACTAATCTTAAATTCTTGGTCGGTGCTTGATGCAATTATGGTCATATACGTAGTGTACTTGGCTTCAAAAAACATCAAAGACAGAAGTCTGACACCTCGTCGCTTGCATGCTCTTGGATGCAGAAAAATACATAAATGCTTCTGGGAGATAAACGAGAAGAACCTTTCAAAAGTTACGCAACTACTTCAAGGAAAGCAGCCAGTCCTTCTAAAAAAGGCAAGAGAAATCAGAAGACCCCTCTCAGTGCGCACTTTAAAGGAAAAAAAATTTCGTGAACTTGGAAGCCTAGTTATTGTCATACATAATATTGATAAAGAAACTAAAAGAGAGAAAGCAAGCCATTTCCTGAAAAAAGCGCCATATATCCGCTTACGTCGTTCAGTATATGCATTTCTTCAGAGGCATTCACTCTTCGACAAGAAGAATGAATTAGTTGACTGGCAAAAATTCGTTACATTCCTCAGAGAAAATGGAGAGGATTTTAAAGTCATTACACGAGTAGTGATTCTAAACCAAAGTTGCATTGTAAGACTTCTGGAAGAAACGAAGCAACGTGTTGAGGCAGAACTCCTCAATATTGCAGAGTCGTGTAAGCGATTTCAGGTGAAATTTTCCAAGGAAGGATGCGACCCACAATTCGCTAAAGATGCACTTTCTAAACTCAAGAGAAGGTTTACAATTATTAAAAACGTAGCTTCTTTCTATGAAAAGTGGATGGAAGTCGATTTTTCGAAGAGCCTAATGAAGTCTTACAGAGCAATCAAAAAGATGCAATCCTTTATTGATAGCAATCGGGCAAATGCCAATGTGTATCTCGAGTTAGTTGTTTCATAAGTAATTCTTTCCGAAATGGAGATTTTGCCTTTTTCCCGTTGAAAAAGGTAGAAATACAGTTATTATCGACATAAAGCCGTAAAACCCGTTTCATATGGTTTTTAAGGTATTCTAAGTTCCTAATTCTGTTAGAAAACCCTTATTTTCCATTCTTCTTTCCTCTACAAAGTCTTAAGTGAATCCATATTATGCTATGGTTTTCTAGGAGGGCTTCGTGTGCGTTTCGAAGAGGAAGAGGAAGAAGAAGAGGAATGGACTGAAGAAGGCTGGTAAAAACGGTAGGTAGCAACGCTTTCAAATCACCACAAGGGAGGTGACAACAGTGACAGAGAAAAAGAAGAAGGGCAAAGGCAAGAAGAAGAAAGAGGAAGAAAAGGAATATTAGTCCTTTAGCTTATCATGACATACTCGTTTAATTCTCCTTTCTTATTTTTGGCTTATTTAATAGTTTGAACAATATACTATAGATGTCTATGCAGTGTCGTTTACACGCAGTTGTTTCTATCCAATCAAACTCAACATGGTTAGCAGAGAAATAGTTGTTATTGTATCAGCCAATGAGCTTTCTATAGGAATGACAAAATTATCGGGATCAAGCCCTTTCTGAAAAGTGATGATGGCCGCATTGAAAGCTATCCAAGTCATGAAAACTGAGGCAGGAATGTTTGTAACTATAAGCAAGCCAATAAATCGCAATATTGCAAAAAAGCTTATAGGAGCTTGAAAAATTGATGAAATGAGCGCAAAAATCACATACATTGTCACTGAAGCAAGCCACGCTCCAACTATCTGGTTTCTGTGGTTTTTTATTGATTTGAAGGAGGAACTAATGGTGCCTAAAGCAAGTTTTGTTGTAGCCGTTGACCCCACAATAGCTCCAAAATCCCCCATCGTATCAATAAGGGCTGGATAGACAACATAAATCTCCGGTCTGCGACTCACAACTTCGCTAATTCGAGAAAGCACAGACCCTGTAACGTTCACTATGAATGCCACGATAACCATAGTGTACATAGCTTCTTTAATGGTTCTTGCAAAACCTACATTGGACATATTTTTGTAGAAAATAATTAAGGCAATACACGTAAAAACGACACAAATCAAAAACACAACAAACTGACCTGCCCCACCCATCAAGAAAAGCATATTCAACACCAAAACATAGCATAAAGTGACTAAAATGTCAGCTGTTGTTGACGTGATTGGGTAGACTATGATGTCGGGGTCTAAGCCTTTCTTGAACGAGGAAAAGGCAATAGCTATCGTCAAAGGGGAGATCACAAGTAGCGATATGCCCATGGTTGCAATGAGAACTCCAAGGATACCCAATCCAGTAAAGACGTTTATTCCCCAAAAAATTGCGCCGAAAAGTAACGCTACAACGCCCAACAAAATACTGCTTGCAAACGTCAATACCGCAATGGCCCCCCACAATATATGGATGCTCTTCGTGTTTTCTCCAAGGATGTTTGTTTTAATGGTACCCAAGTGTAAGCCTGTGCTTAAACGACCAGAAAAGAGACCACCTATAACGCCTCTCATGCTAAGAATACCTGGGTAAAGAGCAAATATCCAAAGCTCACGTGAAAAAATACCTAAAGAAGCAGCTACAGTTAAACCTGCAAAAATGCCGCCTAGGTTAAAAACAAGGGACAGTAGTGATTGCCCAGTTGTTTTGGCGAGACTAAGTTGTTTAATGTTGTCTGCGCCCACGCTAGCTCCCTCTCTGCTCTCTTACGCTCCGGATCGCCATCACTTTCACCTTCCATCCTCAAACTCCTCCAAGGCAGAGCGGCGTCATACTGCCAAACGTCTCGCCAATGCTGCAACTATGCACTACTCTGTCTTCTTAGTCTGCAAAAATTAGACACTACGGTTTAAATAGGTTTCCAGTAAAAAAGGAAAAAAGGTTTTAGCCTTGCTTTTCCACTTGCTTGATTGCATCTTCTACGATATCCAACCCGGCGTCTACAAGTTCCCGCGTTATAATTAGTGGGGGAACTATCCGTACTGTTGACTTGCCACAAGTTATCACTGCAACGCCGCGTTTCCAGCTTCGCGTCATAACCTCTTCTGCCTTTTTTGGTGCAGGTTTTTTGCTCGCCTTGTCTTCAACCAGTTCTACGCCAATCATTAAGCCCTTTCCACGCACGTCGCCGACAATCTCGCTTTCTTCCTTAAGCTCCAAGAGCCGCTTCATAATGTAAACGCCCTGTTTTGCCGCATTCTCTCTCAATCCCTCATCTTGAATCACGTCGATAACTGCTGACGCAGCAGCACAAGACACTGGGTTGCCGCCGAAAGTGCTTGCGTGAGAACCCCCTTCCCAGTCCATTATCGAGGCTTTTGCAACCATGGCGCCTAGAGGCATTCCAGCCGCTATTGATTTAGCGATACATATTATATCTGGCTCAACACCCCAATGCTCAATAGCAAACCATTTGCCCGTTCTCCCCATCCCCGCCTGCACCTCATCATCCATCATCAATATACCATACTTATCTGCCAACTTTTTGAGCCTCTGAAAGTATTCAGGGGGAGGCACAACATAGCCACCCTCACCTTGAATCGGCTCAAAGACGAAGGCAGCAACCTCCTCGGGAGGAATATATTTTTGCAGCACTTGTTCGTCTATGAAGTCTACGCACCAATAGCGACAGTCTGGATAGGTAAGCTTGAAGGGACAGCGGTAGCAGTAACCGTAAGGCACATGTGTAACGCCGGGAACCAAAGGAAAGAAGTGACGTCTCTGAACCGGTTTGCTAGCTGTAAAAGACATCCCGCCGAAGGTTCTGCCGTGGAAAGCGCTGGTAAAAGCTATGTACAATTGTTTCCGCGTATGCCACCTTGCAAGCTTCGCCCCAGCCTCAACCGCCTCAGCACCGCTGTTACCGAAAAAAACCTTCTTCTCCCACGCGCCAGGAGTAATTTTGACCAGCTTCTCAGCCGCGTCCACAACTTGACGATACAGAAAGTCAGTAACGGAATAGTGTAGAAAACGGTCCAACTGGCTCTTTATCGCCTCTACCACCCTAGGATGACTATGTCCCACGTTAAGACACACAAGGCCAGAGTTGAAGTCTATGTATTCGTTGCCGTCCACGTCACGAATTATACAGCCTTTCCCGCTTTGTATCGCAAGAGGATACCATCGCACAAACGACTGCGAAATCACCCTTTCGTCTCGTTTTGCAAGCTCTCGAGCTTTCGGTCCTGGAGGAGTAACAACTATTTTTGGATAATCTGACATCAAGTTTCACCTTTGTTGTAAAGACTACTCAATAGTGAAAAACAGATTTTTATAGCTATCTGTTAGGGTTTAAGATAGAAAAAGGGTGTGGGTCAGGCCCTTGTTCTGTCGTTCGGGGACCTGAGACCCGACTTTTGGGTTGTTGGATTGAGGGAAACCTTTCAGGTCTATGGTCGAGCCAAAGTTATCTCGATGGTTGAGACGTTGCTTTTTCTTCCCTCTTCTCTTTGTACCTCTTCGGTGCCGATGGCGATGTCTTTCAGTTCCACGTCTTTTATGAAGGCGCGTCGCAACAGTTCGACGGTGTCGACTGCAGTGCTGATTGCCCGTCCTCTGGCTTTGACGCAGATGTTTTTCTCACCTGAGTTGAAGAAGGTGAGGCAGGCAACCACGTAGTTCATCACTGGTTTTCGGCCGATGAGGACCGCGTTGTCGCTCGTCTTTACCACCTTTTTAGGTTTCTCTTCTTTTTTCTCTGCTTTTGGTTTTATTTCTGGTTTTGCAGCTTTTTCTTCTTCTGTCACGTTTTCTACCTCCTCAAATTACTTGAGGACCATAATGACATATGATGGCATCTGTACTCAAGATGTTGAATGGTGCTTCATAAATTTCGTTTGGGGTCTCTTATAGTTTTCTCACGTTTCATGCCTGACAGATAGAATCTTTGGAATTTTGTATTGTATTCTCTTAGCGTTTGCCGTATTCCATTCCTTTTTCAAAGGCCTTCGTGTTTACGTCGAGAAATTGAATTTTCTTTCCAAAGAATTCTTTTAAGCCTTCAAGAATGCTTTCTTTTGAGGCGATTTTTGTCCGCGCTACATAAGCTCCAAGCATAACCATGTTGGCTGTTCTTTTCTCGCCAACTTCCACTGCAATGTCGTTTGCAGGTATCGCTATGACTTTAATATCCTTTCTTGTAACTTGGCGGGTGATTAACGAACTGTTGAAAAACAGTGTCCCTTGAGGTTGCAGGCGGGATTCGAAAGCTTCTAAGGAGGGGTTATTCATAATTATCAATGCTTGTGGTGAGGTTATGACTGGTGACCCTATTTCCTTGTCCGATATGACGACTGTGCAGTTGGCGGTTCCTCCACGCATTTCTGGACCGTAGGACGGTATCCACGTAACGTGCTTTCCAGTTTTCATGGCGCTGTATGCTAAAAGTTTTCCAATAAACATCAATCCTTGACCACCGAAGCCAGCCATTATGACGTTGGCATAAACCAGTTTCTCAATTGTCTTTTCCATCATTCAACTCTCCTTTGGAGCTTTGAATTCCCTTAATGGATAATAGGGCACCATTTTCTCTTCAACCCATTTCGTTGCCTCAATTGGAGTCATGCGCCAGACTGTCGGACACTGCGAAAGGACTTCCACCATAGAATAGCCTAAGCCTTTTATTTGCGTTTCAAACGCCTTCTTTATGGCTCTTTTGGCTTGTATAATGTGTTTCGGACTGTTTACGGCTACCCTTGCAATATACGTCGCACCATCAAGAGTTGCAAGTAGCTCAGCCATCCTAATTGGAAAGCCAGCTTGCTCGGTAGTCCGCCCCATGGGAGAGGTCGTGGTTTTCTGGCCAATAAGCGTTGTAGGCGCCATCTGCCCCCCAGTCATCCCATAAATCGCGTTGTTGATGAAAATTGTCGTAATTTTTTCTCCACGAGCAGTCGCATGAACCGCTTCCGCAGTCCCTATAGAGGCGAAATCGCCGTCACCTTGGTAAGTGAACACAAAAAGTTCGGGATGCACCCTTTTACAGCCGGTTGCAACTGCAGGCGCACGACCATGCGCGGCTTCATACATGTCAATGTCAAGATAGTTGTAGAGAAGAACCGAACAACCTACGGGTGCAACTCCGACAGTCTTTTCTCGTATTTCCAGCTCGTCTATTACTTCTGCTATTAAACGCGCTGTAATTCCGTGTCCGCAGCCGGGGCAATAATGTGTCGTCACTGGACGTAGCGTTCTTGGTCGTTCAAAAACTTTCTCAAGTTCTACTTGCACTTTTCAGCTTGCCTCCTTTACGAGTTTTTCTGTTTCAGTAACTATTTCATCATAGCTTGGAACCATGCCTCCAGTTCGCCCATAAAAGCGAATTTGAGCTTTGCCACACACTCCAAGTTTAACGTCTTCAACCATCTGCCCAAGACTCATCTCAACCACCAAAAACTTGCTCACTTTATCAGCCATTTTTTCAAAGGCTTTGTAAGGAAACGGAAAAACGGTAATCGGTCTTATCATTCCTACTTTGATGCCTTTCTTGCGTAGAACTTTGATTGCAGTTTTTGCAATTCTCGCAACCGTTCCATAAGCAGCAATGACAACTTCGGCGTCGTCGGTTTGATAAGTTTCGACACGCACCTCGTTCCTAATCATTTCTTGAATCTTGCGGTTTATTTCCAAATTGTGTTTTTCTAAAGCTTCGGGATCAAGGTAGAGACTTTTAACCAAGTTCTTAGGACGCCCCTTGGTGCCTGTTAGAGCCCATTCCTTTGCAGGAAGCGTCGGTGGAGCTGTCTTTTTGAATTCAACGGGTTCCATCATCTGTCCCAAGTAGCCATCTCCCAAAACCATCACAGGATTCCTATACTTATCAGCGAGGTCAAATGCTTCCATAGTAAGCGAAGCAGCCTCTTGCACGGTGTGAGGCGCCAGCACAAGCAGGTGATAGTCGCCGTGTCCTCCGCCTTTAGTGGCTTGGAAGTAGTCGGATTGTGAAGGCTGTATACCTCCCAGCCCAGGACCCCCACGCATAATGTTTACAATTAAGCATGGAAGTTGAGCGCCAGCAATGTATGAAATCCCCTCCTGCATCAGGCTGATTCCAGGGCTAGAAGAAGACGTCATCACCCTCGCACCGGCACCAGCTGCGCCGAAAAGCATGTTAATCGCAGCCACCTCACTTTCAGCTTGAAGGTAAACTCCTCCAATTTCAGGAAGACGTTTCGACATGTATTCGGGAATTTCACTTTGCGGAGTTATAGGATAACCGAAAAAGTGTCTACAGCCAGCTTGAATCGCCGCTTCGGCAATCGCTTCGTTTCCAGTCATAAACTTCTTTTTCATTATTTCTCACCTCTAGCCTTCTTTTTTTCTCGATAAACTTCTATAGCGACGTCAGGGCATGTTATGGCGCACAAAGTGCAACCAGTACATTTTCCTTCCGAATCAATGAACTCTGCAGGAAAGTACCCATTAGAGTTAATTCGCTGGGAGATGCATATAAGATGAAATGGACAAGCGTTGACGCAGAGCGCGCAGCCCTTGCACGCGTTTTCATCAATTACTATTTTACCCATTTTGCCTTGCACCCCTTAATCATGGACCAGTACTCGTGCACATAGGATTTCGTTCATCGTGAGCACCATTTTGAGAAGTAACAAATACCAATAAGAAAGGAAAAGTGTTTCGCAAAACCATTTAAAAACAGTTCTCTAAACCCTCTTCAACAACCCTTTAGGTTACATTTCGCAAAATTTGGGGAAACGTGTATATTTAACGAGTCAAATGTAGAATGAAAGATTCGAGGAACATCAAATGTCACAAATTCAAGAAATACGATGGCATGGCAGAGGCGGACAGGGAGCATGGACAGCAAGCGAACTTCTGGCAAAAGCTGCTATTCTCGAGGGAAAACACGTTCAGTCATTTCCCGAATTCGGCCCCGAACGCATGGGCGCCCCTCTAGCAGCCTACACAAGAATCAGCAACAGACCAATCAGACTCCACTGCTCCATCTACAATCCAAACTTAGTAGCCGTACTTGACCCGACAATCTTGAAAACGGTTAACGTAACCAACGGACTCACCGAAGACGGAGCATTAGTCGTCAACACCAAAGAAAGCCCTGCAGAACTGAGAAAAAAACTGGATATTTCGTCTCAAAAAGTCTGGACTGTCCCAGCAACTGATATCGCCATCAAAATACTAAACATTCCCATCACAAACACTGCCATGCTTGGCGCTGCAACTCGCGCAGCATCCCTAGTAAACCTAGAAAGCATCGAAAAAGCCATCAGAGAACGCTTTCGACAAGAATTAGCGGAAAAAAACATCGCCGTGATAAAGGAAGCGTACAAGGAGGCAAAAATGGAATGAGCCAAAAACAAAAAGGCTGGAAGGAAGTCCCGATAGCGGGAGTTTGTTGGAAGCCTGCTACAGAATACCTCACAGGGGATTGGAGAACCTTCAGGCCAGTTCGTGATCCTGAAAAATGCACACGATGCTTACTTTGTCCCATGATTTGCCCCGACTCAGCCATTACATGGAATAAAACCACAGAAGACATCGAGTTCAACTATGATTTCTGTAAAGGCTGCGGCATATGCGCCAACGAATGTCCCGCAGAGGCTATAAAGATGGTGAGAGAGGGGGAGGCTTAAAGGATGACGACTGTTCAGCAAAAGGTTCTTGCATTAAACGGCGACGAAGCAGTTGCTCTCGCTGTTAAACAGTCAGACGTAGACGTTGTAGCAGCATACCCAATAACGCCGCAAACAATTATCGTGGAAAGGTTCAGCGAATACGTGGCAGATGGAGAGGTGGATACCGAATTTGTCTGTACAGAATCGGAACACAGTGCCCTCAGTGCATGTTTAGCTGCCTCTGCCACTGGAGCGAGAACGTTTACTGCGACAGCTTCAGCTGGTCTTGCTTTGATGCATGAGATACTCTTCGTTACGTCAGGTTGCAGAGCACCGGTGGTAATGGCTATCGCAAATCGGGCGTTGTCTGCGCCGATAAACATACACTGTGACCACTCGGATAGCATGGCGGAGAGAGACAGCGGCTGGATACAGATTTACGCTGAAAACTCGCAAGAAACTTATGATTCGATTATTCAAGCCTTCAGGATAGCTGAGCATATAGACTTGCTTCTTCCAGTAATGGTTTGTCTTGACGCGTTTTTCCTCAGCCACACTCTGGAAAACGTTGCTATATTATCAGATGAAATTGTGCGAAAGTTTGTTGGCAGCAGACTGATTCCTCTTGTAATTGGTCACGAAGGCAAAAAAGTGCCCTTCAAACTAGACCCGGATAATCCGTTAACTATGGGTCCCTTAGACCTTTATGATTATTATTTTGAGCACAAGAGACAACAGGAAGAGGCAATGCGAAAAGCTTCGCAGATAATTACACAAGTTCACGACGAGTACGCTCAGCTAAGCGGACGCCGATATGGAAACGGTCTTGTTGAAGCTTACCGTCTTGAAGACGCCGACGTCGCAACAGTATGTGTCGGTTCAACAGCAGGCACCACCAAAACTGTTGTGGATCAGCTTCGCGCTAGAGGAGTAAAAGCTGGACTCTTACGTCTCCGCACCTTCAGACCGCTTCCAGTAACAGAGATTACAAAAGCTTTAGCAAACGTGAAGGCAGTAGCGGTGATGGATCGAAGCAACAGCTTCGGCGGATATGGAGGGGCATTATTTCATGAAACCCGCCACATCCTCTACGATGCCCACTCACAGCCATATGTTGTGAATTACATATACGGTCTTGGAGGAAGAGACATGCCTCAAAACATCATCCGAGACATTTACAGAGACTTACAGGAAATCCTTGAAACCAAACGGGTGAAAAGGTATGTGCAGTTTGCGGGAGTGCGATAATAGGAGGCGATGAAAATGGCAACAACCCCTTGGAGATTCACCGCAAGAGAAATCGTGGAAAAACCAGAACTTTTCACGTCGGGGCATCGAGCATGCGCAGGATGTGGTCCAGCAATTGCTTTGCGGCAGATAATGAAAGCCACGCGAGGACCCACAATAGTCACAAACGCGACAGGATGCATGGAAGTAGTATCGACTATATATCCCTACACGGCGTGGAAAGTTCCATGGATTCATACAGCCTTCGAAAACGTTGCAGCCAACGCATCCGGCATTGAAGCTGCCTTGAAAGCAATGAAAAGGAAAGGACGACTTAAGTATGAACATGTTGACGTGATAGCTTTTGCCGGCGACGGAGGCACGTTCGACATTGGAATTCAAGCATTGTCTGGTGCAGTAGAGCGAGGTCATGACTTTCTGTATGTTCTCTACGACAACGAAGCCTACATGAACACGGGTATACAACGAAGCGGAGGTACACCCCACGGCGCCTCAACCACCACATCACCAGCAGGTAAAGTTATTCCTGGAAAGCCACAATTCAAGAAACCCATAGCAGACATCATAGTGGCTCATGAAATTCCATATGTGGCAACAGCTTCAATTGTCTATTGGCAAGACATGTTAAGGAAAACACGGAAAGCTCTAGAGACAGAAGGCCCAGCGTTCATGCACGTTTTTGCGCCCTGTCCCAGAGGGTGGCGCTACGACACAAGCAAAACCGTAGAAGTTGCTCGTTTGGCTGTGGAGACCTGCGTATTTCCGTTGTGGGAAGCAGTGAACGGCGAATACAGCTTGTCTCCTCAAAGCAAAATCATGGCCTTGAAACCGGAAAGCAAGAAATCTGTCACGGAATATCTAAAGATGCAGCGCCGTTTTAGACACTTGTTTAAACCAAAATTTGAAAACGTGATTGATGACATTCAGAAGATAACTGACAAACGCTGGAACAAGTTGCTTAAGAAATGTAACATGGCGTAGACAAAACTAGAGAATAATAGCCAACGTTATCAAAAGCAAACCTGCAGCCGCGAATAGTGGAACTGCCGTTTTCTTAGCCCGCTGTAACGCCTTATCTGCTAGAAGCGATATCTCTTTTATCTGTTTTTCCCCAATCACCCTCACATGGAGAACCTTCCCAACACGCCAATCAGCCGACGCAGGCTTCATATTGCTCAACGCTTCTCTGACTGCACGCTTAACGTAATTAATCAACCTCTCGTGGGGTATCGCTTCTCCTAGAGGACAATATCCACGCTCAGTCACGCCGATGGCGTTTACAACATGAGTGTCCGTGGTAAGAACCTCTCCTTCATCAACGCCTAACTCCTTTAGAGCATCAAGAATCTTTCTTCTCAGACCAGAAACCATGTTATTGCCGTCAATGGTAATGTAAGCGCATGTCTGCTCGTCAACTCTAATCACTAAGGCGCATATTCCACCAGACCCCATTCCATCCTCAAAACTAAACTCTTCTGGCACAACCTTTGCCGCCCCAACTTCAAAAAGAGAAGACTTTAGTTTAAATGCCCTTTTCAAAACGTCCAAAGCAGCCTTTTTTAAAGGCACCATAACCCTGCTTACGTCAAAGGGGCCATTAATACTGTTATGGGCGTTGATTATTATCACATGAGCCAAACCAAGCTTTGACGCTTCTTCAAGAATAAAATCACCTAACTCCCGCGGAAAATCTTCGGTTGTCTCAGGCGCCAAAGTCAAAGTAACAACTGCACAGTCTCCAAATATCTGGCAGCTTGCACCCGCGACGCCCTTTTGCGTTCTTACGAAACGCGTAGCTTTCGAACCGAAATTGGTAAAATCCGTTGAGTCTAGTATGCCTCTTAACACTTTTTGGTTTTGTCGCTGGGATGCAAGGTCAAACTCGTGTCCAAACAGGCCATGGGGAACCGCAGCAACACCGCCTAGCTTTTTCTCCAACGCTTCTTGGATCAAAAACGGAAGAGAACTACTTCCGACGTTTCTAAAGGGTCCAGGGTGAAAAGATGACACGGTAATTACAGATTTGACGCGGTTCTCCGCCTCAAACGCTAGAAGCGAAAAGTCTATAGTTTTTTCCCCTCCAAAGTTTTCAAAAAGACCCTCAAGCGGAATCTTTACATTTTCCATCCAGTTAGCAAGGAAAGCCTTCAGAACCGAGGTCGTAGGTATCTGAATAGTTTCAGTGCCTATTTTGTTCACCAAACTGATTAAAAGGAATGCTGTGAGAATCGATATTGGAATAGAAACGAGCAAATATGCCACCGAGGTGGTGCCAAAAGTATAGCCCGCAGAAGAAGATACGTAGTACATAGGTAAAAGGCAAATTATAGGGTGCATCAAAGACGAGCCTACCGCCCTCCAATAAGATACGAAAGAGATTGAGGAAAATACAATCAAACGAAGAATACAAACAGCAGCAAACCCTATTGAAAAAAGATCAACCCAAAAACTCCATGAATCGAAAAGAAGAGTTAGTGAAGAACCGACTATGAGAAAACTGAACCACAACAGAATAGAGAACATAGAGAGAGCAGCGCAACGCCTCGTGTTGTAAACCATGTCGGATTTCATGAAAACTTGCCTTATAATTAAGTCAGAAATTGTTGATAACAAGAAAAGAAGTAAGCTAAACTGCAAAGCCAAAACTATAGGCGCTCTCGCAAGCAAAAAAATCGTTAGAACACTGCCTATCACACATGACAGAAACGTGAGTGAAACAATTCTTCTATAAGACGGCAAAACAAACAGTTGAGAATAGTGCTTTATTGCTCTCTCAATTGAATATTCTAAACTCTTAGTAGAAGCCAATCAGATCGTTACTCCGCACATGAATCCAAGAGTAGCCTCTTCTCAAATATTAAAGTTAACAAACTTAAAGAAAACACTTCGCCAAACATGTTCTAGTAAAAAAGACTTCGTGAAGAAATTCTTGCAAAGACGAGATAAAGTTTTATCTTAGAACCGACATATGAAGATAGAGACTGTTTATGCCAGCCAACATAATTCCACCTCCCTCAATCTTTCATATGCTGGAAAAAAGCGTCGGTAAAAAAGTACTAGTGATTCTAAATCAAGCTTACGGTTTTGAAGGAAAGTTAGTAGCTGTAACATATGAGCCATCGGGAATTTGGCTTTCAAACGCTGAAGCGGTGATTTTCCGTGCAACCATTGCAAATCCCATACCACAAATTGCGGGTAGAGAGGAAAGAAGCGAAATATTTGTCAATTTAAACTCGGTTCAGCGAATAGAGGTTCTCCACGAAGAAGAATAGGTAAGGCTGTTAGAAAAGCTTCGCTAATAAACATACAACTATCAAAGCAACAGCAAGAACAACAATGAGTTCAGGCTTGATCTGTATACCTTTTGTCTCCTCCTCAAAGAATCGCAGTAAGCCAGCGCTTGCAGCAGGCATTGGTGCACCACTTTCCCGCTTTTTCTTTCTGCTCATACTGGTAAGCCCCTTCGATGTTATCGTATATTCATTAAACCTCAACTAATTAAGGTTATTGTCACTTCAAAGCTTTTATGCCAGCGCTGGACTTTCATAAGAACAGAGGTTAACACCATTGTCTGCCCGAGAATCATACAACCAAACATTCAAGCTACTCCAAAAACATCACAAATGGTTCCAAGAAAGCATCCCACTCATAGCAAGCGAAAACGTGTCAAGCCCAGCTGTGCATGAAGCATTAGCAAGCGACTTCGGTCATCGTTACGCTGAAGGCTGGCCGGGTGAGCGTGTTTACGCCGGATGCGTATATATGGATCAGGTTGAGCTTCTATGTATCGATTTGATGAAGAAACTGTTTAACGCAGAATTTGTTGATGTACGTCCAATTTCTGGAGTGGTTGCAAACCTTGTGGTTTACACAGCTTTCACCGAGCCTGGTGACGTTATGATGGCGTTGTCGATTCCATGCGGAGGCCATATTACGACAGGTAAGAAGCGGCTGGGCGGCACTGCAGGTGCAGTTAGAGGCTTAGACGTGCAGTACTTAGTCTTGGATTACAAAGAATTGAACATTGATGTAGATAAGACGAAGGAAAGAGTGCAAAAACTGGTGGATGAAGGAAAACGTCCTAAGCTTGTAATGTTTGGTGCAAGCGTGTTTCCGTTTCCACACCCAGTTAAAGAACTAGCTGAAACATTCCACAACTTAGGTGCCACGGTGGGCTATGACGCCGCTCACGTAGCTGGTTTGATTGCTGGCAGAACGTTTCAGGATCCACTGCGAGAAGGCGCCGACGTTGTCACCTTAAGCACTCACAAGACTCTTTTCGGTCCGCAACATGGTGGAGTAGTTTCATGGAGTAAACACGCAGATGCCATAAAGAGAGCTACGTTTCCAGGGATGGTTAGCAATCATCATCTGCACGCTGTAGCAGGCGTTACTGTGGCATGCACTGAGATGTTGGAGTTCGGAAAAGAATACACCCGGCAGGTGGTTAAGAACGCGAAGGCGTTGGCGCAGGCTTTGTATGAACGTGGTTTTAAGGTGTTGGCGGAGCACAAGGGCTTCACCGAGTCACACGTCATTCTTGTCGACATAACGCAACAAGGTGACGGAGGTACAATAGAAGAGACGTTAGAAAAGGCCAACATAATCATAAACCGTAACCTGCTGCCTTGGGACATCAAAGAAGGACGCCACTTCATGCACCCAGGCGGAATAAGACTCGGCGCCTCTGAGATAACAAGGCTTGGCATGAAAGAATCGGAGATGACTGAAATTGCAGAATTCATAAAACGCGTAATCATCGACGAAGAAGACTTTCAAAAGGTCAAAAGGGATGTTGCAGAGTTTAGAAAAGACTACCAAAAGGTGCACTACTGTTTTGAAGATGCTGCAGAGGCATATAAGTACATAAAACTTCGCTAAAATCGTTTATCCCATTCTTTTTGGCGAAAAGCGATCATGTTAAGGAAGTTGAAAGAGGAAACACTGATAACGGATGATCGGACATTTCAACATTTAGGTTTGTGAACTACTGTTATAAGAGGGAGAAAGTGTGCATGTCCGTGAGTTTCAGAAGATTATGCGACGTATTTATTTCCACCGAGACTCTGAGCGAGGAGCAGAAGGAACATACAGATGGCTCAAGCAGGAAGTTGACGAGCTTGGAGAAGCCATGCAAAACTCTAACAAAAAAGCCCTAGAAGACGAGTTCGCAGACGTCATAGCTTGGCTTGTATCACTAGCTAACGTTCTCAAAATAGACTTAGAAAAGGCTACACTAAGAAAATATGACAACTGCTGCCCAAAATGCCTTTCATCACCTTGTGAATGCGCGTTCATAAGGGAAAAGGATTAAACGGTTTTCAAACGTTGTTGGCCCATGCCTGTTAGCTCCCAAGAATAAGGTTTTTTCCTCCCCCCACGCAAAACAATCTTCTCAGTTTCTAAAAGTCGCAAATGATGAAGAACCACGCCGTAGTTCAACTTGGACTCCTTTGCCATCATGTTTGCAGTAGCGTTTTTTCCTTCAAGAACTCTGAGGATTTTAGTACGCGAAGCCAGCCCCTGTCGAACGTTTCTTGTTTCGCTCAAGTAGGCATTTGGATGAAAAACCAGCTTTGCCATAATCATCAATTACATTTCTGCATTTCGGACAGAAAAGGTTTAGGCAAAGTCTACAAGGCTTATCTGCCGGGGCTTCTTACCTTCAAACAGAGTATTGACCTCTTCCTGCACCAACGCGAGACGGTGAAGATAATATTTGGGTAATTCATACTTTTCAACAAGGTGCCGTGCAGCATTCAGATATTTTTCGATTCCGCCACGGTACACTGTCAATGATAAGGTTCCTCCGCATTCTGGACACTTTCCTTTAAGCGGTATACGCCGGAAACGTTTGTTGCACACTTTACAGCGAAAGCCTTGAGTTGAGAATGCACGGAGGTTTCCCGAGATGTCTTTGAGAAAATGGGTCGTTAATACTTTCAAAGCTACCTGTTTGGCGTCAACAGCTTCAATTTTTTCCGCAAGCTCTAATTGACTGTTTAGCTTGTCGGTCATCTTCCTAAGCTTCTTATACATGCTTTCACGATTTCCCATGTTAATGTTCGAAACGGGAGTTGTATAGCCAAAACCCTCAAACTGCGCTTCGGTTCCCAACTTGTGCGCAACCAAATCAACAAGGTTCGTCGCTTTCAAAGGAGCAGCTTTTTCTAACGTCTTTTCGTAAAAATCTAAAGGATACTGGCCAGCAATGTCAAACTCATGCGCCTGCCGCTGCACCTCAGCTGGATTAACAATTGGAATTAGGAAGAGAGGCGCATCCATTATACCGCCAATTTGAGAAGGAAGGTAAGCTCTTGAAAAGTTTAGCAAGGTATCAAGAGCAAGCATCAAAGCATCTTCATCTCCATCACAATCACGCCGCTTCGCAGAATGCCACAATGGATGGGCATAGCAAACATCAAGGTCAGTGAATCCTATAATACGACCTAAAATGCCCACAGACGTGTGAGGGGCCAAACCAATGACAAGACGGCCAACCAAGTCTTCAGCTTGCTTCACGTTGTAATATCTTGGAAGCTTGTAGACCTTTTCTAGAAGTCGGTCAATAAAGTTTGCCACGCGAACAAAATACGTTGCGTTCTTTCGTGGAATAACAATGTCTTGCACTTTCAATTCGCAAATTTGCTCTTCACTAGTCAGAGGCTTACCTTGGAAGCCCACAGCGTAGCCTAACTGCTTAAGTTTCTCCACAGAAACTTTGACTTCAACAGGTTTGAAGTGTGTTAGCGGGGCGTTTGTGGCATCAAACCGTATCGTTCCATCTTTATAAACAGACAAATCTTCCCTAGCACGGAGAATCCCCTTCTCAACAATTTCAGCGGCCTTGTGTTCGTTTGACAATCCTTTCACTCCCTTAACAAGCTCAGGTGGGTTAACCTCTAACTGGTGACAAGCATCAGAAATCATGGCTTTTAGGTCGAGCTTTTGTCGTTGAAAACCAGAAGCAGGGATTTTGCAAGCGGGACAAACATCTTCATCAACTTTTCTACCACACCGCGGACAAGTTGTCTCAAGAACCGTTTCAATGTGGCATGAAGGACATTTAGTTCTAAAAGTTAGCTCTTGACACTTTGGACAACGCCGATTCACCAAGTCTACGTGAATTGGCCCTTTTTGCGCAGCCACAATCAAATTGCGCTTTGGGCCACCAGCCAATCCTACAGGGAAGAGGAAGTGGACACGAGGCCTCATTTCCCGCCTTTTTGCCTTCTCAGGTCTACCCATACGTGCTCCTATGGTGGTAAGCGCCTTTGCCCGAACAATGATGCTGGAAAGACTTTTTAGAGCCTCGAAAGGAGAAGTCGTAATATCCACTTTTGCTGTTGGTAAATCAAGACCAAGGCAGGTAGCCAAGACAAAAGCTTCATCGTCTTCAATGACTATTTGGTTCTCAGCAACTTTGTGAGGAAGGCATAAATGTTCTAGTATTTTCTTCAATGTGGTGTTTAGTTTACCGGTGATCTTTGAAATATGTTCGTCCTCTTTTTGAGCCTGAGAATTGAGTAACCATTGGCGTAGTTTTTGCAATTCTTCGGTTGTTATTTTAGACCAAAAGAAACTATAGTGTGGATGAAGAGGGACATTGAGTTTTTTGGCTATTGCAATGGCTTCTCTAGCGTCTGGTTTGTTGTGAAAGGGGTGCGAAAGGAACATTTCTAAGCGTTGCGCCGAAACATTTGCTGTTGTTGCTGCTTCCTCAATGTTGCCGTTGAAGTGTTGTGTTATTGATGATTTTAGTTCCTCGCTCCACCATTCTTCTGTATATCCTGAAGGACGAAGCTTTTTATTGTTGTATAAGAAATCGCCGAACTAATGAGTAGGTCGCCTAGAAAAAGAATCTTGTCAATTTTATTTTTTATTTGAATGAAGTTTTGTCTTGAAACATGGGTCACTGAGCCGTCTTTCAACAATACAGTAGGCGGTTCAATAGAGTCTACAGGCATGACCACCCCTCCTTTACCAGGCAACTCTAAGCGAATCTGTGTGCCCCCAGCAAGGAATTGATTTAGAACTATCATTGTTAAGGGATGCACCCCGACAGCAGCCAAACCAGTGTTTCTTGCCCGCCCGTAGCGAAGACGAAAACCACCTGGTTGCGAAGGAAATGAAAAAATGGGGCGCCCGGCAATTATGTCTTCCATAAAGCCAGCAGTCTTTTTCTTATCTTGAGCCCCACATGCTCCACCTATGTGTTTCAGCCAATCCCAACCTTCAATGCCTATTTTTTCAACAATGGTGACGACCTTTGCTGCCCGACCTATCACACCATCATTTACTACACGCAGAGCTCCCCCGCGAACGCAGTTTGTCTCTATTCTCGGCAAATTGCGGAAAGACTGCACTTCAACGGGGTCAGACTCTGTACCTGTTACCTCGATAGGTATTGACTCAATAGCCATTTGAAGCTGCGCATCAGTGACGTGATATTGGAACCGACCCACATTTCGCTCGTAAAGCCGCATTTCTTCGATAAACCGGTTGATTTCTTCCTCTGTAGGTTTGTAACGGTCCAAGCCGAGAAGGCTACGTACAAAGTCGCCAATGACAAGCGTTAACGCTTGATCGGTGCCTCCAGCGGACCGAATAGGCCCTGCGTAGTATATAGCCAAATACTTTGTCTTGTCAAAGTTGGTTTTTATGGATACCTTTGCCACTCCTTGAAGAGGAGCAGCTGTGATTCCCTCGGTTAGTATGGCGAGGGAGGTGCGAACGGCTTGTTCTGCGACAGTTTGAGTTTCCATGTGGCTAAACTTACCGTAAACGATCTCTTCGGCGATTTTAAAAGCAAGTTCTTCGCGGGGAAGTTTTTCGGCTAGTTCCCTTATGCCTTTTGCAACACCAGCGGGTCCTACCAGACCTTCCACAAGTTCGGCAAGGTCTTTTGCAACTTCTGACTCTGGGCCCAGTGTAGGGTCTAATCCTTTCTCTCGCGCCTTCTCGGCAATCGTGTAGAGTCTCTGCAGTTTGTTTTCAAGGGATTTTGCATATTGCCCATATTCCGTGCTCATCTTGACGCCCAAAAAGCTCACCTAGTAAATGCAATTACAGAAGTGTATTTTGGGCTTTCTGACACAAATAAGGTTAAAAACGTCAACAACGTGGACGCCGTTATTGTGTTTATAGACGGCAACTTGTTTATTTTATATGTACTCTGCACAACATCATTGTTGACCGTAAATATCGTTCAAAAGCAGTAGTCATCTAGACTATCCATTCTTTCTAATAGTTGTCACAAGTTTTTTGAACTTATTTTTTGCGCCTGTTTCTTCAATTATGTTTCCAGTGACTACGATGTCTGCGCCAGCCGCAACAGCAGTTTTAGCTTGTTTGCTGCTGCGGATTCCGCCTCCAACGATCAAAGGAATGTTTGTTACGTGTTTTACGGCTTTTATCATAGTTGACGGAACTGGTTGAGTTGCTCCTGATCCAGCTTCTAAATATACGAATCGCATGCCAAAATATTGTGCTGCTAATGCGTGTACCGCGGCAAGCTCTGGTTTCGTGTAGGGAATTGGAATAGCCCTTCCCACAATTCCAGCTGTGCCGCCTTCCCCCACGATAATATAGCCAAGCGGCAGAGCTTCCAAACCGTATTTCTTAACCATAGGAGCTCCTAAAACTTGAGCGCCAATGAGGAAATAGGGATCAACTGAGTTCAGAAGTGACATAAACCATATTGCATCAGCATATTTGCTTATCCCAGTCACGTTGTTTGGAAACAAAATTACCGGAATCTTTACTGTGCGCTTTATCGCCTTTATAATACTGTTTAGATGAGTTGTAGAAGTGGAAGTGGAGCCGCCTACCATAATAGCCGCTGTTTTGTATGACTCTACCCTTTTAGCTAGGCGAGAAGCTAAAGAAGATGTAGCTTTTTCAGGATCAACAAGAGTAAGATGAATTGCACCTTCTTCACAAATACGCTTAAGAAGATGTTTTTCTACAGGGCCAACCATGTGAAACCCCTACTCTGCAGTTGCTGTAGCTTTTGAAGTTTTTCTCTCACTGTAGTATTTGTCAGTGAATCTACAATAAACATCAATGTCTTTATCGTATTGTTCAATAGACAACTCGTCGGCTAAGCCACAACCGCCACAGCGTACCATGGCTTTTCCCTCTTCTTTTGCAAGCTCAACTCGTATAGTTTTTTTTCCACAACGAGGGCAAAGAAAGACTTGTGGCAGACGTTTTTTTGGAATGCGAACGACTTTCCTCCGTCTTCTCCCCATGTCTTCAAGCCTCTACTCTTCTACATCTACATTATTATTCCTTAAATACTTACCCAAAGAGCTTAGAGGCTTATACTCACAATTCTCTCGGCATCACCAGATCCGCAATGTCTACGCTATGACCAAAAATTCGGTACACCAAAGATGCTGCTGTTAAAATTAGGGGCACAACCTCCGTGGACTGTTTCTTTACCGCTGATTCTATGTCGTGGAACACAGATTCCATCTTCATCCTCTCATCCCGCACCTCTTCCGCTAAAACTACATCATGCCCAAAAAACGCTTTCAACGCATTATCTTGAACCTCAAAAACCATAGAATGAAACCTACCTATCAGTTGTGAAACCTCTCCAGAAACCTTCACGTCCTTTAACGCTAAGGCTTTGTAAGCAATTTCTACTGCTCTATCTCCTATTGTTTCAACCAAGCTTGCACACAAGCGATAGTCAAGACAATCAATAGAACGAATCCCTAATTTCTCGCCTAAACTTGGATTTTGAATTACAGTTCGCAAAGTTCGCACTAGAAGGAAATAAAACCTATTCACTTCAACGTCACGGGAAATCACATTCTTGGCTAAATGTACGTCGCCTTCTAGAAAGGCGCTCACAGCATCTCGGTGCATGCTAGCAGCAATATTGTACTCACGCCTCAAAATCTTCTCAGGTGAAGACGCAGCGGGTTCCAACAAACACTCTAAAACAATACGAGCATAATCCTCCTCCACAATCTCTAAACCAACAAGACGATCAGAAGTTTGCTTGACCATCGCTCTTTCCTCGGGCGAAATGCGGTTTTTAGCCTCGACGCAAATTTCGTCGTAACCAAGCAAATATTTGCCCACGATTTCTCTGTCTAAATAGGGAGTTGGCTTTATCACAACGCTTAAAGGTTTACGTTCAGCATCATAATGAGGATCGAGACATAAACGTCCGTCAATAGACTCGGACACTGCCAAAACCGTTCCTTTACCAAGTCCAATACGTTCCGCCCAATCTTTAGGTAAAGAAACAAAAAAAGTACCGCTATTGGTACGCTGAACTTTACGAAGCTCCATAATACTGCCTCAAACCGTTCATTAGAAGTCAAAAACAAGCAAGCAATATATAAATATAGGTGGCAAAAATGGAAGCTGGAAAGGAAGTTATAATAGGTATAGACTTGGCAGCATTGGAAAAAAACCCAACCGGATGGACATATTGGAAAAACAGACGGGTTTCCACATGCCACCTACATAATGATGAAGAAGTGATAAACTCGACAGTTCACCACAAACCCCTTATTGTTGCAATAGATGCACCTTTAACGATGCCAAAAACGGGCACTACACGTAAAGCAGACAAAGAAATGCTGAAACACGGTTATCCCGTCTTCCCACCACTCATGTGCTCAATGAAAACCCTTACAAAACGTGCCATTTCTCTAACGCATGCGCTAAGAGCAAGCGGGCAAAGCGTTATTGAAGTTCATCCTGCATCAACAAGAAAAGCCCTTGGAATGCCGACGAAAGATTGGCAAAAAATTCAAACTTTGCTAAAGCAGATAGGTTTAAAGGGAAATCTCGAAATACGCACTCTCACACCACACGAAATTGATGCCACAACTGCTGCAATGACAGCCTACCTCCATTTACGAGGAAAAACTAGAGAGATAGGCGACAAAGAGGAAGGCTACATCGTGATTCCGAAAAGAAATGATTGGAGACGTTTAAAATGAGTGAACACGAAAAAGTACGTCAGGCAGTCTCCCTCTCGCTAACAGCAGGCTACCATCTCGACAAAGAAGCCTTCAACCTACTCACTATAATATCGAAGGCAGAAAATCCCATAAAACTCATTGAAGCGGCTCTAAAGAATTTAGAAATACGTACCGAAAAGCCGCTTTTTATAAGCAAGAGTCTTCTCGAAGAAATAGCAAAAGAAACCTTTCTAGAAACAAAACCACTTACTGTTCCCATTTTACCTGAGCCTTCTCTAGTAACAGGAAAAGCTAAAAAAACCTTCCACCCGCACGCGAAAGACATAAAAAAAGACATAAAAATATTGGAGGATCCAACTGGCAAAATTTGCTCAACTGGCTCAATTGACCAATACCTAGAATACTTCCAAGATCGGTTTAAGCGGATAAGAAAACTTCTGCGGCAACGGATGGATTCCAGAAATGCTGCATCAATAAAAGATGCGTTCCGAGCGGCTTCTCGTTCGAGAGTCAAGATTTTTTGTATGATTACAGGAAAGCGTGAATCAAAATATGGAGTCTTTTTAAAAATCGAAGATCTGGAATCCAGTGCTACAGCGCTTATTCCACGAAATGCATCCCAAGGGCTTTTAAAAAACACAAAATCGCTACTACCTGATCAGGTTGTATGTCTCAGCCTAATGAAAAGCAGAAAAAACTTGTTAATTGTCGAAGAGCTCATCCTCCCAGATATTCCTAAAAAGAAGCCGCGTAAAGCCAAAGAGATGGTTAGTGTAGCACTTATATCCGATCTTCATGTGGGAAGCAAAGAGTTCATGCGAGAAGAATTCAATCGTTTTGTGTTGTGGCTTAACGGAAAATATGGAAATGAGAGCTTACAGGAAGCTGCTAGCCATGTCAAGTATGTTATTATCGCTGGGGACATCGTAGACGGTATAGGTATTTATCCAAATCAAATAAAGGAACTAGCTGTACAAGATATCTTCAAACAATATAAGCTAGCAGCAAAATTCTTTGAACAAATTCCAGACTACATAGAGTTAATAATAATCCCTGGAAACCATGACGCCTCAAGGAAAGCACTGCCACAACCCGCCATCCCAAAGGTGTACGCAGAGCCCTTATACGAGACACGAAGCATATTGTCGCTAGGTAATCCGGCAACTGTAACCATTCATGGCGTAGAATTTCTCATATATCATGGGCGAAGCTTGGATGATGTCTTGGCAACAGCAGCGGACATGGACTTTCACTCGCCAGAGAGAGCTATGCGCTTGTTATTGCGAGGCCGACATTTAGCACCCACATACGGTCAGCGTACTTCAATATCGCCAGAGAAGCGGGACTTCCTTGTGATAGAACGTGTTCCAGACGTTTTCCATGTAGGTCACGTACACGTTATGAAGTATGAATCTTATAGAGGGACTCTTATGGTTAATTCCGGCGCTTGGCAAAAGCAAACTAACTATCAGCGAAATTTGGGGCTAGAACCTACACCAGGCATCATCCCAGTTGTAAATCTTCAGACAATAGGTGTCTTACCTATAGACTTCAACGCCTAGTTTTTGCCGAGTTTTAGTTTCAAACATTTTGGTGTAAAATGAATTAGCCGTCCCAAGTGGTCATCGTTTGCGTACACTTCGTTAAACGGTGTCCGCGGTATTGCGAGGCTAATCTTTTTTGTGCGACCGTAGCGGCCTCTACTTACGACTCTTGCATTTAGCAACCCGATTGCGTCAAGCTCATTTATAAGCCCGCTCACCCGCCTCTGTGTCAACGGTGAAGCCCCGATTTCTTTACACAGTTCAGCATATACCTCATATATATCGCCAGTGATAGCGGAGTAAATGTTGGCTTTTCCAAGGAGGTATATGCTGTAGAGTACAAATTTTGAGTGTGGTGTCAAATTTGTTAAAGCATCAATTATTCTATCATGCTCGATTCGCTTCTCAGCCTCTCTAACGTGATCTTCAGAAATTACCTTTGCATTCTCCCTCTCAGCCACCTCACCAGCCACACGCAACAAGTCAAGTGCACGTCTTGCATCCCCATGTTCTGCAGCAGCCAAAGCCGCACATAAGCTTACTGCACCCTCAAGCAACACATCTTTATAGAATGCTAACTCTGCCCGTTCCCATAAAATATCTTGAAGCTCAGAAGCATCATAAGGTTTAAACACAACCTCCTCTTCGCTTAGGGAACTCAAAACACGCGGCTCCAACAACTCTTTAAAACGCAAATCGTTCGAAATTCCAACAATAGAGACTTTGCTATTACTGAGAGACTCATTTACTCTTGTCAGCTCATATAAAAGCACGTCGCCTCTAGCTTTAATTAACTCGTCAAGCTCATCCAAGACAACAATAAATGACAGTTTTCGCTTTTCCAATCCTTTTTTAAAGCGATCAAAAACTTCACCAACCGCAAGACCAGTAAAGGGCACAGTAATATCTAAAGCAGCACATAAGCTTGTAAAAACCCTATATTCTGTTCCTGCTAAGCGACAATTTACATATGCTATTTTAACTGGTACACTAAATTCTGCTGCTTTTTGTGATAAGCGATTTAGCACATACCTCATAACAGCAGTTTTTCCGGTTCCTGTTTTTCCATAAATAAAAACATTTGAACATCTCTCTGTTTTCAAAAGCGGAGCAGCTATCATTCCCAAGTATCTTATCTGGTCTTCGCGGTGAGGCAGTTTTTCTGGAATGTAATCATGGCGAAGTACATCTCTATCTCTAAAAAAATGAGTGTTGCTTAAAAAGCGCTCAAAAACAGCATCAAGTATGTCCACTTTTTTTTCCATAGTAATTTTCTCCCTTCAGCAAACGCACTTGTAGAGCCTTGGTTTCAACTGGAGAAGATAAACACTCTCCTACAAAAAAACAAAGAGTTACTATACAACTCAAAAACAGAAGGTGTAATGTTGAGGCATATGTTTAAAGAAATGAAAAGGTGTTAACCCATTTCAAAAGTAGCCCCTACACACACCCCTCGGTTTCTAATAGAAACTCTATTATTTAAAAAGAAATGATGGCATTTCTTTCTTATAGAAATATACTCTAAAGGCTTAACCTAAAAAACTAACTTTATTATTATTGCTACAAACATTTCGAGTGAAACACTTGTTTATTTTTAAATACTATACCTAAAATATGAACTAACAATATTGATCTACTTTTAGGTTTTGCAGTGGAAATACAGGGGTTGGTGAAGATATACGCCACTGTCATTTTGTGAAGCATTTGTAAAATTTAATTTATCGTGGAACTTTTAGCAAATATTTTTGATTTTTTTTGGGTATTTTTGCCTATTTCACAGTGAATAGAAGACCCCTACGTTTCCTTTGGAAATATAGAAACTATTACGCCTTTTCCATTGTTCGTTGAAGAAATAGTTTGTGAACACTGTTAAATCAAAATATTTGCAGAAAGAAGCCCTTATCAATATACGCCGCCATTTTTTGCTTATTTTTTTAGGTTGCCCCATCATAACAGCTAATAACTTGTGAAGTGTAAAGTGTTAAGGCTTCTGTTATGGTGTGTACGATGCCTGCAAAGAAAATACGTATGGAAGTCTTTGATGAAGAAGGCAATCGTTACACTATAGCTTTTGAGGGTAAAGTTACTAGGAAAAAGGCTTTGTGTTTGCTTGATATTGTTGAGTTGCTTGGCGGCGCACATGACAAACAAGAATTAAACCGTAGTGTGTCCAAGGCTTCAAAATATGACAAGATCAAATCTATTGTTGAAAAACATTTTCCTTTTACATGGTTTTCTTCTAAGGAAGTTCTCGCGACATATGAACAAGAATTTAATGAACCTATATCGCTCAGCACAGCCTCTACATATTTGGCAAGAATGGCCGACCGTAGTTTTCTTTTAAGAAGAGGGCCAGCTAATAACAGGAAATATCGGATGATGACAGAATTGGCGCAAAGCACCATAAAGATTGGAGAAGATAAATAAGTAAAGCTATTGCAAAAAGATTTACGCTACATTTACAATCTTAAACTCTAAAGAATGCAGGAGCGTAGTGGATGAATAAAGAGTTGCAAGCAGATTTTAACGAGATGAAGGAAATATTGAGAAATTACGTTGAAAAAGGTTGCATGGTTAGTTTTAAAGATGTAAAGGATGAGCCGTCTATAGCCGTCAAACTAACTCCAGCTAAGATTGCTCCCCTTACGAGGATGAAGAGTTGTGACGTACATTTCTTCGCGGTGGACTGTTCAACTAGGACCTTGAAGAGGGCAAACAACTGGGGTGTATATGTCTTTCGAGTCTCATCTGCCACTGTCAGAAACCGTAACGTGGACTGGAGCTTTAAAGAGAGAGTTCAAACAATTAGAGGAGATTCCTATGTACGTCGCAAAATTCTGCAAGAAATACGACTTCAACTAGAGAGTGAGATGGCCTTAGGATTACTCAATAAAGCAAACGAAAACGACTACATACTTCTAGATGGTGCAAGCTACTTTGGCGGCGAAAGAAAATTTAACGCCATGCTTTACGAAAAATGTGAGAAAAAAGGAATAAAGCTACTTGCCATAAGCAAGCAGTCTCCTATGCTCCATGACGACAAGGGCCATGACCTTATTGCTGCGATGTGCATGATTACGCCTCAAGGGTGCTGGGTTTACTACCCGGTCAAAAAAGCTAGCATTCACGGCCACCTTTACGGCGACGTATCTATCGTTAGGTTGTGTGAGGACAGTCCACGAGCTTTTCGGTGTGACATAATGGGCTATTTAACCAGCCAAGATATCCCTTCGCTGCTTTCGCCTCTTTCTACAATTTCTGAAGATCCTCGCTGTTTAGGTTATCCTGTGGTGTTGTGGCTGGCACACGACTTCTCAGGCGTTGCTGAGGCCAAACTGCTTCAATATCATGTCCAAGTTGAAGAGGAATTGGCGAGCGTTGGGCTTCTTGATGTACTTCGCCAAGAGGAGCTTGCCTGCAATTTCGCGGATGAGCTTCACGGGGCAAAATACGCTTTTAATTTGGAGTGGATTGAACATGTCTAGCCATTTAGGTTCAATATGCGAGGTAAAAGGCGACAAGATTTCCTTTTTCCTAAACAAAAATATTAGCCTCTCTTTTGGGCAGATAGTTCGCGTAGACTCTGGTGACAGTAGTTTTTATGCTAGGGTTGTGAATGCTCAAAGCAAGTCTACCTTAGATGCTGGTGAGCAACTTCGCGAAGCAGAGGGAAAAGAAACATTTGGCCCGTACTCTTGCTACAAGAACATCGAAGCAATTCTCTTTCTTGAAAGAAAAGCTGGAAAAACTCGGTCTCCCACTTTCAATCCTAACTATATGGACAAAGTATACCCAACAACCACAGAAGACTCTACCGTGTTGAAACTTGCAGGAGAGCTGGAAATAGGGCATCTACGCTCTGGAGGGCAATCACTTGGCTCTGTAGGCATAAACATCAGCGCTGTACCACGGATGATGGGCATGTTCGGCATGACAGGCTCTGGAAAAACCAACACGGAATTACTAATAAACGCACAATTAATCGACCAAAGCCCAAAAACTGCAGGATTAATTTTTGACTTCGCCGGGCAATTGCTAGAAGGAAAGGAGCTGAGCCACAAGGGCTTGTGCAACCACCCGCTTTTTCATAGTAGGGTACGTTTTTACAGCACAAAAGAGGAAAAACTACGTGTCGGGCTTCGAACACTGCGACCTTGGAAGCTGCGTAGTCTGTATTCTGATATTAGTCCTCATCAATATCGTTTTGCTAGGAAGCTGTATGGGCAGCTTGGAGAACAATGGATTGAAAAATCATGTGAAGAATATGAGCTGAATGGACGTGCTGGTGTAGCAAAGATAGCTAGTGCGCATAGAGAAACGATTGATGCTTTTATGCGGAAGCTCCTGTCTTTAGATCCAAGACTTTTTCCTCCTTCTAGGTATAGCTTTATTGATGATACTATTGAAAACATAAGTCAAGGAATCACATGTCTTATTGATATTTCTGGAATCACCGCTGAGGAGCAACACCGCGTCGTTTGTTTAACAGCATCAGGTGTAGCAAACCATTACAAACACATGTGGGAAGAAAAATATGAAGAATGGCAGAGACTCCCTACGTTGTTGATAACGCTTGAAGAGGCCCACGAGTTTCTAGACCCAAGCAAAGAAAGGACAATTTTCTCTGCCATCGCCTTGATGTACCGAAAATATCGTGTAGGATTAAACGCGGTGTCACCGCGGCCTTCTCGAATTAACCCTGACGTGTTTGCAGAACTTTGGACCAAAGTCATCATGAAAACCGAGTTGAAGACCGACAGGGACTACCTCACTAGAAATACGCCATATCTCGAATACAGCGACACAGAGGTGAAAATGCTTGACATCGGCGAAGCATTATTAATATCTGAGCCGAAGATTCGATTTGCCGTTCCAGTGAAAGTGACGCACTACCCCGAATACTTGGATACCCGAGAAAAAGTGAACTACAACCTTTCACCATCTAAGACTCTTGATGTAATGGACGAAAATCTGAAGCGGCTACAAAACGCAGGTAAAAATCTCGGCATCAGCTAGCTTTTTTGCTCCGGTTTCTTCAGAATTTTCTGCATCTCTTCGTTTAGGCGGTATGTAAAAGGAATTTTGTTTGCGCTACGTTCTAAATACCCCTTTTCATAAAGTTTTTTCATTAACCGCGCTGTGTGTTCCCTGCTAAGTTTTATTTGCTCCTTTATTTCCGGTGCGGTCTTTTCGCCTTCAACGGCGAGAAATTCAAGAACCGTAAGCTCAGTTGCAGTTAACGGTGCCAATACTCTTTCTCGTTTTATTGGAATTGCAGATTCAATTTCTGCTGCAGAATCTTTTCGGTGAAGCCGTTGTTTCTCGATTTCAGCAATTTTCTTTAACAAAGTACCTTTCATTGACGTAACTTCGCCCAGCTTATTTTCCAAAACATCAATTCTTGTTGTCGCCTTTTCTAGATAAGAGAAAGACTCCACTCTATCCACAAGCGCCTGAACCTTTTTTTCTTGATTTTCCAGTCTTTCAGCAAAAAGTTCATCATGAGTAAAAAGAACGTTGACTTTGTGAGTAGAAGTCTCAACCCGGTCTTCCTGCTTTTGCAGCTGCCTATTAAAACTCACAATAATGTCATCAACAACGTTCTTAGCCTCTACATACTTATTGTGAGCTTCATTTATGCGTTTACTGTATAAAATTGCAGCACTCAAAGTGAAGATTGACAAGGTGCTCATAAGAATAACTATTTCAAACATTTTCTGGCATCAACCGTGATTCTAGTGTGATTAGTTGTGACCTATATGACGTCACAGTTAGTATCACAATATTACAAGAAGAAAACTTAAATTTTATGGTGAAAACATGATTAATGTGACGTCACAAATCACATTACTGTGAAGCCCTTTCAATGATGTTTTAACGATATCACCAGAGGAGCGCTATTTTAGTTGTCTAATTCGAGATTAGGGCTCTTTTTGGGGGAAAAAATAACATCTTTCTACCCTGCAAATTGAAAGTCTCTGTAACCTATGTGATGTGTGATATCACGGTTTAGATGAAGTCCATGGTTTTGATAGGTTATTAAGCATTGTTTCAAGTTCTTCACGTAACATACTTATAAGCTGTAAATGTTCCTTTACTCCCTTATGATTATTTGAAAGATCTCTATACGCTGTTGTGTATGCTTTTAGTTTGTTTGCTGCTTCCAAATAAGGGGTGAGACTTGTGTCTTCAAGAATGCCAAAATAGCCGAGAAGAAGGATGGTGTATATTGATTGTATAGTGTTACTTTTTGCTTGTTTTAGCGTTCTGTTGAAGGAACCGCGGCTTATTGCTGCCTTTGTTTGCCTTAATTTGGCTTTTTCTTCGTATTTTAACGATTTTGAGGCTAAATTTTCGGCTAAAACGTCTATAAGTAGTGTTTCAAGCTGTGTTTTAGTTAAATTGCTGTTTTTCGCAAGTATTTTTGCGATAGGGTCTTCTAATGAGCGTTTTAGCCAGTTTTGAACGCTTTTTTTGAAGGACAAGATTCTTCCCCGGTTTTCTATGCTGGTTGGATACAGTTTTGTATACAAGCTGAATATAGTTTTTACGCTGAAGAATTGAAGTTGTGGTTGTATTTCTAGGTTGACAAAAGTAAACGTTTTATGTTAGGAAAATTAAAAGAAGACGAGGAAAACCTCTTGCAAACGCACAACAAGGCAGAAAGATTAAAAGAAATTAAATCCTCCAGTATTCGCCGTCTTTTTGCATTAACTCCACACAAAGCTGGCCTCATAAGCCTCGGTATAGGAGAGCCAGACTTTACACCGCCAGAGCATGCGTTAGAAGCAGCTAAGCAAGCGATGACTGAAGGAAAAACCCACTACACCACTTCAAATGGAATTTCAGAATTGCGCGAAGCTCTTTCTAAGAAATTCACGCGGGAGTATGGTACTTTCTATAATCCAGAAAATGAAATCTTAGTTACTGTGGGCGCAACAGAAGCGGTCTCTCTTGCCTTATTGGCTTTCATAAATCCTGGTGATGAGGTGCTAATACCCGATCCCGGCTTTGTATGTTACGTGCCTGCGGTGTTGATTGCTGGGGGCACCCCTATTTTGATGCCGCTACTTGAGAATAATGGCTTTAAACCAGACATAGAGACCGTGACGTCACTTATCACAAAGAAGTCACGTGTGATTATTATTAATTCGCCTCATAATCCTACAGGCTCCGTTTTGACCTATGATGAGTTAGCGAAATTAGCGAAGCTTGCGGTTGAGAACGATTTAATTCTGGTTTCTGACGAAGTTTATGAAAAAATTACTTACGATGATGTGAAACATTATTGTTTAGCAACGTTTCCTGGTATGCGTGAGCAAACAATTGTCGTAAATTCTTTTTCTAAGACATATGCAATGACTGGTTTTCGTGTTGGCTACGCGTTAGGACCTGAAGATTTAATTTCAGCCATGTTACTGGCTCACCAATTTACAGTAGCGTGTGTAGGTGGACCAGCGCAATACGCTGCTACAGCGGCTTTGGAAGGTCCACAAGACTTTGTGGCAGAAATGGTTTCTGAATTTGATAAGCGTCGTAGACTTATTTATAGGCGTTTAAGTGAAATTGAAGGTCTCAGTTGCTCTCTTCCAGAAGGTGCGTTTTACGTGTTTCCGAATATGAAGGCATTCACAGCGACTTCTGCTGAGTTTTCTGAGTTTCTTTTGAAAGAAGCCAAAGTTGGTGTAACACCTGGGTCTTCGTTTGGTAAGCATGGTGAGGGCTTTTTGCGGCTGTCGTATGCTACATCTTATGAAAAAATTAGTGAGGCTTTGGATAGGATAGAGAAGGCTGTTAGAAAATTTCCGAAATCTTAGCTCTAAGGAAGTCGCAACGCTTTTCGATGCGTTTTCACCCTGTTCTATATGCCTTGCTCAATATCACACAGACATCACGTACGTGATGACTTATGTGACATCACAGTTTTTCCGAGAGTTCCTTTAATGTGACATAAAGCTCTGGTCTTAAATCGCGGAGGGTAGGCACAAAAGCTTCTATCGGTCTTAGGTCTTCGTAGTTTACGTTTCCGAATGAAATGTCTTCTTCATTATACCTTGACTGGGTAATTATAGTACCGCTTGGGCTTATGAGGCGGCTTCCTCCCCAAAACTGCAGGCCGTTTTCTATGCCGACCAAGTTTACGTATGCTAAGAAGCATGTGTTTTCTATTGCCCTTGCGGTTGTAAGGGTTTCAAAGAATTTTTTCCTTACGGCGGGGGAGGCTGAGATGCAAATTATGATTTTTGCTCCTTGGAGGCGAAGTGCACGTGTTATTTCTGGGAAGAATATGTCGTAGCATATTATTATGCCGAGTTTTCCGATGTTCGTTTCGAAGACTGGTGTTTGATATCCTAGTCTGAAATATCTCTTTTCTTCGAAGACGCTGTGGGTTGGCAAGTGCATTTTTCTGTACTTGCCGACGTAGCCTTCTGGGCCTGTAAGAGCTGCGGTATTGTAGAGTATTGCTTTTCCTTTTTCACTTCGCTCTGGCATGCCGTAGATTATGTAGAGATTTTCTTTTTTGGCTATTTTTCCGATTTTTTTGGTGGAGGGACCTGGGATTTCTTCGGCTAGCTCGTATGTTAAGTCTCGTGTGGTGTAGCCTGTTAAGGACATTTCGGGGAAGATGATTATGTCGGCTTTTTGTTTTTTGGCTTGTTTGGCGTATTTTGCTATTTTGTTGATGTTATGTTGTTTGTTTCCGATTTTGCATGGGAATTGTACGAGGGCTGTTTTGAATTCTTCTTTCATGTTATATTGCCTCTGTTGTGCGGGTGAGTCTGAAGTCGGCGTTTATAGTTCGATATTCGAGTTTGGTTGTTAGGGGCATTTGTCTTTTGTGTTCTGTTTGTAGCCATCTTTTTTTAACGGTTGCGATGGTTTTGGTTAGTAGGTGGAGTTGTTTTGCTATTGTTTGGGTGGGCATGAAGTGTTCTATGCCGTAGAGGATTAGGTCGAGGGTTTCGTACTTTAAGCCTATTTCTTCTTCTGCTGTTTGGTTTGGCCAGAGAGCAGGGGTTGGTGGTTTTTTGATTATTGCAGGTGGTATGCCTAGGTGGGGGGCTAGTTGGCGGACTTGGGTTTTGTAGAGGTCCATGATGGGAGTGATGTCTGCGGCTGCGTCTCCCCATTTGGTGTAGTAGCCTATCATTGTTTCGCTTTTGTCGCTGCTGCCGGCTACAAGTAGGCGTTGGTGGTTTGCGTAGTAGTACCAGATGAGCATGCGGGTTCGGGCTTTGAGGTTTCCTCGGCTAAGTTTGTCTTTGGGGTCGTAGTCTGGGATGGTTTTGTATATGGTGTTTAGGGTTTGTGTGAGGTTGATTGTTTTTAGTTGGAACTTGAATTTTTTGGCGAGGAGTTTTACGTGTTTGCGGTCGGTTTTGTTGTAGGTTTCTTTTTCGGGCATGTATAAGCCGAGGACTTTGTTTGCTCCTATGGCTGTTGTGGCTAGGGCGGCTGTGGTGGCGCTGTCTACTCCTCCTGAGATTCCTAGGACTATGCCTTTTGCTTTTGCCTTGCTTACATAGTCTTTGATGAAGCGTGTGATTTTTTGCTGTGTGGCTGCCGGGTCGATTTGAAGTAGTTTGTTTGTTAGCTTCATAGCGGGTGTTTCCCCTGTTGTTTGTTTGTTGTTGGTTGCTTTTATCTTTAAGTGGTTGGCGGTGTGTTTTTGGTGTTTGGATAGACTGTTCTATTAGGCTTTAAATGTGGATGGGTGTGAGGCAAAACGCTTTTAGACACGTTGCTCTTTTTTGACTTTGTTGGTGCCGGGGTGGCAGAGCGGTAATGCGCCGGCCTCGAGATCCGATGATGTCTAGAAGCGGGCCAGTTAGCCGGTGGGTCTTTGGCCCTCAGGGGTTCAAATCCTCTCCCCGGCGCCAAACTTTTTCTAGAGATCAAAATACAATAATTGTGTTTCAGAGAGGTGTAGGGCTGTGGGTTTAATCGTAGAAAATCTTGAAAGCATTGTAAAAGAGAAAATGTCAGTAATAAAAGGAAGCGTTCATTCATTCGAGCATGTTAAGAGAGTTTTCAAGATAGCAACGTTTTTTGCTAGAGAAGAAAAAGCTGACGTAGAGTTGGTACAAGTAGGAGCGCTTTTTCATGATCTTGGATGGATCATGGGTAAACCACATCATGAAAATGGGGCAGAATTGGCTAGCAGAATTTTGAAAGACATCAACTATCCTCAAGGAAGAAGAGAAAAAATCGTTAAGATAATATTGCGTCATCCTCTTGACTTTAGAGACGAGTTGGAAACCATAGAAGAAAAGATAGTTTGGGATGCTGACAAAATTGATTTACTAGGAATCGTAGGTGTGGTTAGAGCGTTTCACTGGCTTGGTAATGCACCATTTGATTCTGTTGTAAAACGCTCTTTCAAAGAGTTAAAAACCATCTATCCTTTACTGAACACCGAAACTGCAAAGAAAATCGCAAAGAGGAGGCACAATGAAATACTTTTTCTCCTTTCAGCCTTAAAAAGGGAGCTTTCCCTAGAAGATTTGGATTTGATTTAACATTTGGTCTTCTCTTTATAGATGCTAAGCATCTCTATGCATTCTCAAACGATTAAAGAACGGGAAAAGCGGCAGAGACAGCAAGCTTGGAATCAGAGAAACAAGGAGTAAACCGAAAATCAATTCGAAAGACACGGTATGTTCAGAAGCCATAAAGAAGATTACTTGTATTGGCATTGTGAGCCAAAACTCAAACAACAAAGTTTTCTCTCTGTATTCTGCGAACAAGCAGCTAACTTCAGAAATAAACAACACCGAAACTGCTAGATAGGCAATCAAAAACAAGCCGAACCCGAGAAGCCTGAAGAAATCTAGTGGGACTCCTGCCAATGATGCTAACGCCCCAGGATCGCCATACCCTGTAGACCCTCCCAACAATAAATAACTTGCTTGAGTTATCATAGTCCAAAACCCCAACCAAAAAAGAGAAAACCTCACGTAGAATCCGCACTTTTTCGGCATTAAATATAGGAATGCAAAAATCATAGCGCCTAATACGAAGGTGTTGATGAGTCCTCCAACCATAGCCATAACTTTAGCAAACCCACTAAGAGGAGGATCCCATTTGCACCATCCAAACCCCAGCCAAGAAACATAAACCTGAACACTGTCTGCCCCGAGAATCCACGCCCAAAAACCGTGACCCAAAAGCTCGTGAATGCCACAAGAAACCAGCCTAGCGAAATACGCCGCCAAAATGACAAGAAGAACTCTCGTCCCCAACGACGCTTTTGAACGAGCCTTAAGGCGTTTCACAGGTTTAATGTAATGAAAGAAATCCCTAGAGACAACGCCAGATAAAAAACGATGTCGACGCACAGTTCAAACCATAAGATGGTGTATTGTGCGGGAGCCAGTGGCAGAATGACTGTTGTTGCTCTGAGCCATGTCATTGGAAAGCCGTAACGGAAAATCTTAATTTCAGGCATGGAAGAGTCAACTATGCTATAGCCTAACGTAGAAATGGCAAAACACAGACTAAAGACACCGACCGTAATGGCTGCGAATTCATAAGCCGTTTTCAATTCTCTATCTTCTATACACACCCTATATTGAATACGGTTGCCCATGTTATTTAAAAACAGAGTTTAGAACAATCGTTCACTTTCGCATTTAGAGAATACTTATAAGAACTGTAAAAGCTAGCACCATACAACACGATTCTGGAGAGTCATAAAACTTGTATAACGAATATGAACCCCGCTCAAACCGTCTTTCACTTATAACAGTCACAGTAATCGCCGTCATAGTAGTCGCCAGCATCGTTGGAAACATCTACACATACCAAATATTCTCAAACAGCGTCAAGAACCTAGAACACAAAGTTGACACCCTTCAAACCCAAATCTCTGCACTGACGGAAGCTCTAGGAAACTACAGCCAAACCAGCGTAGGCAACATATCGCTTTCCGAACTCTACGAAAACATCAAAGACGCTGTAGTTCTGATTCGTGGACAAACACCTCAAGGAGCAGTGGCAGGCTCAGGATTCGTCTATAACTATACAAGTGATACTTTTTCGGGTCAGATTGTAATCACAAACTACCACGTAGTTCAAGGCACAACAAGCCGTTCAGTTACCTTCACGAACGGCAGCGCATACTCCGCCAGCATTCTCGGCTCTGACGCTTACGTAGACCTCGCCGTTCTCTCAGTTGACGGTGCTCTCCCTTACGGGTTTAAGTCTCTTCCCATCATCAACTCCTCGTTGCTCAAAGTAGGCGATTTTGTAGTAGCTATAGGCAATCCCTATGCGCTAATTGGCTCCATGACAACGGGTATTGTCAGCCAGCTTGGAAGAGCAATTCCCGAAGATCTGGCGGGCGGATATTCAATCGCTAACGTCATACAGATTAGTGCTCCTCTTAATCCGGGCAACTCCGGGGGTCCACTGCTAAACTCTAGAGGTCAGGTGGTAGGCGTTACATTTGCCATAATCGAAAACTCAACAGGAGTAGGCTTCGCCATACCCTCCGATGCAATCCTCCGCGAAATTGCTTGGCTTGTAAAGGGCGACAGTTATCCACACCCTTGGATAGGAGTGATGGGAACGGACATGACTTACGAGTTAGCTCAGGAAATGGGCACCTCCACCACTTACGGATGGTTAATAGTAGATGTGATCCCCCTCAGTCCAGCCGAAGCAGTTCTAAAAGCCGAAGACATAATCCTCGCTATAAACAACACACAAATAATAAACGGCGACGATATATCCAGCTACCTCGAAGAACGCACATCACCAAACCAGACAATTAACATAACAGTGGAAAGAGACAGCTATGAAACGACCATTTCACTGGTGCTTGGAACTCGACCATAACTAAGCTGGAAAATTAAGACAACTTTTTCTAAATTCAACGTTCAACACTGACTTTATACTGGTGTTTTGCCGACAGGTTTCCGTTTCAACTCAGTCCCACAAATTTCACAACGTTTAGACCGATAGTCCGCTGGGTATTTGCTGTAGCAGGCGGGACAGTAAAGCGTCCATCGGAAGCGATAGCGTATGCCAAAAGTCATCAAGGGCGCAAACTCAATACCTACTTGGTTGGCTACGTTTTGTATAGAATAGTCATCAGTAACGATCTGAGGACTATAACCCATGTCTCTCAGCTCCAATGCCAACGCTAAAATCTGCCGATCTGCCTCTGAGAGGAAGAGCAGGTCGCCAACGGCTTTAGATGACGCTTTAATCCTTTTAACATAGTCCGCTTTAGGCGTTTTGACTCTCAGCTTTCCATTTTCAACGGCAGCGTTAAACCGAGTCCAAGGCAACGAATTAGCAATAAGTTCGTGTTTAACTTCGGGAACTGAATATTGAACATCTTGGATGGAGAGGGGTTCAAACCCAGCTATGAAAGCGGAAGTATCTAAAACGATTGTTTTCCGCCTCTCAGTTTTTGTCAGCACAGTTTTCCCTTCGGATACAACAACCGACTCTTAAGCCGTCGATAAAATTCCTTTTTAAAACGAATAAACGAAGTTACATTATCCGACTTCGTAACCGTCACACGAGGCTTTCGCTTCTCAACAAGCCTACGATAATACCCATCAACCACCACTAATACTGTGCGGGGTCTCTCTATCTCCACCGTAAGTGTTGAATTCTCAGAAAAAACGATTGGAGGAAACGGTGTGAGTGGACATACGGGTGTGAGGACGAACACGGCGGTTTCAGGGTCTAAAACTGGTCCGCCTGCCGCTATTGAATATCCTGTTGAACCAGTCGGCGACGCAACCAGAATTCCGTCTGCTCGACAGTCTAAAATCCTGTCACCGTCTTTCCAAAGATCTGCATACAACAGCTTAACTGGGGCGTCTGCAGAAATAAAAACTTCGTTTAACGCATCTGGCAACACTTCGCCTTCAACAGAAGCAGACAGTTTCTTGCAGTATTCAAGCGTAAACTCTCCTTTGAGGGTTCTATCCATGGCTGGCAAAGCGTCTTCTGGAGATACTTCAGCTAGAAAGCCTCGTTCACCCATGTTGATGGCGAGTATTGGGGGTTCAGGTTTTGGAACGTGGATGCATGTTCTTAGGATGGTTCCGTCGCCTCCGACGGTGATGATAAAGTCTGGTTTCCATTCTTCAAGGGGTACAGCAAAGTCAGCTTTATTGATGCGCTCTGCGATTTCAGGGTCAACGATTACGTTTAGCCCTCTTTCTTCTAGATGATTCAATAGTTTTTTAGCTAGGTCTAACGCTTTTTTCTTGTCATTTCGCGCCGTTAACCCGACACTTTTAAACGTCATTGTCATCGCATCTAAGGCTTTGCAGTAACCTTAATCTATAAGTCTTAATGTAAAGTAGAGTTTCATATTCACTTTTAACACTTATACACTTGTAGATTTCGGTGAATCCGAATGAGTGCGAACAAACTAATAAAATTTGACCCTTTGAAAGTTGGCTTGGAAGTGTTGTATACTCTAAGAGCGGCAGTAAAAACACTGAGGATAATTATAGAAGAAACTCATATCTCCTTTTATCGTAAAACATAAAAAAGGAGTTTTGCGGGAGATAATTGTTGGAGATGGCTTAAACAAATATATAACCTATATTTTCAATTGTTTAAGTTATACTCCTACTTGCGCTTTCGGAACACTTGGATGCTTTCTATAGTAGTGAGAAATTCGAAGCCAGCCTCTGCAAGTTTCTATGTGTGAAAGATGCAGTGGAATAAAACATACGGAGGGGCTGATTGTATTTCTTTAGTCTCTTCAAAAATAATATTGTGATAGCTACTGTTCTCCGTTCTTCCCCACTTATTGGTGATCTAACAACATAGTTGTCATACTGATCTTTGGTCAGAAAAATCTGGCTTTTGTAACGAATCCAAGCAGTTTGTGGCTCCATTCTTTCAATCCTCTCAATGGTTCCTTCTCCTATCAACTTTCCAGATGTATAGAAGACTATCTTTGAACCTCTTTCAAGCCTTAAGAACTTGGTGAACTTAACAAAAGCCTCTTTCTTTTCATCGAAAAGAGATTTAACATTCTCAGGTAAGATTGGGAAAATAGCTCCAGAGATATTACTCAAAATTATTCCTCAACTAAATAATTTCTTGAAATTATCAGTTCCCTCAAATAGTCTGCAACCTGTTTCTCTGAGTCCTCCATATCAGCATAAACAGAATCTTTCATCAACCCATCCCCTGGGAAGATAAGTTAGATCAGTCAGGTTTTATGACTTGTGGAAAAAATAATTATTCTGAGGTTTCATGATTTGTGATATTATTATACGGAATAGGAAGGAGAAAACATAAGAGGCAGATTTAGAACTTTAAGCTGGGTGAGAGCATCCTTTTAACAAAAACTGACATGGCAAAATATCCTTTTCTACCTCAAGCAAGAAGGCATATTGCTGAATTAGGCATTGATATAAACGATCTTGGAGAACTTGAAAGTATTGTCAATCGGGCAGAGGTTAGAATAGCAGCCACTTTTGAATTCTTAGCACACGTGCAAAATCAGGTGCCATATAAGAGATCAGAGGTTGAGATTGCTTCGTTTCCTGTTGCGATATTAATGGTTACAGGTGTGAAAGACAAAATCCTTACTGAAAGATATGCTTTATCAGAAGCAAGGAAAATCCACAGTTACCTCTTGAAAGAGAAAGATGAATTTATACTAGAAATAGCAGAATCCTTTGAATGGGATATCCATCCATCAAAACAAGAACCTTTTTCATATACAGTGCATTTTGTGAACTACTTAAACAACGCAACTAGAGGAAGACTAGTTCATGCTCCAGAATGGAAATTGGTGAATAGGCAACTTGATAAGGGTCAGGTATCTGTAACTAGAAATGAGGTTTGCAGGCTTCTTCAAGAGGAGATAAAGAAATACATAGAAGACAGAACTAAGGAAAAAATTATGAGCATTCCTCAGGTTATCCAAGACGTTATTGAAGAAATCAAAGCTGAATTTCTGAAAAGAAAACCTCACTTGACAGAATTCGATCAGAAAATACGGGCTGAGGAGTCAGAGTATCCTCCTTGCATTATGAATCTTTTGGATAGAACAACTAAAGGACAACATCTTTCCCATGCTGAGAGGTTCACTTTGGTGACATACCTATTTAATCAAGGCATTAGTGTAGATAGGATTGTCAACCTGTTTTCAAATGTTGCAGACTTTAGAGAAGACAAAACACGATATCAAGTGGAACATCTTGCAGGTCAAAGAGGGAGCAGAACTCCATATAAAACTTACAATTGTTCAACTCTGCAAACTCATGGTATTTGTGTGAATCCAAATGATCCAGTCTGTAAAACTATAAGGAACCCTTTGACATATCATCTCAGAAAGAAAACTGTTGAAGAAAAAACGCAATAGATCTACTTCTAACACTTATCAAATCACATTCTTGAAGAATATTCCTCAACATCAGAAGGAAGCCTTATTCTAGCTTATGCGCGCGCGCATTTTTTCTGTATTCTAATTAGTTCCTTTGGTTCTGCTATGACTTTTCCGCATCTTTCACATTTAGCAACTTGCAGAAGCGCGCGCGAGTTGGCGAAATTCTGAACTCAGTCACCAAATCTTTTCTCTCCTAAGCGTCCCGTGCAGCCAATCTACATAATGCCTGAATTCGTGCTCCACAGTTTCTTTCGTCGGAAGACCATAAAATTCTATGCAGCAAGTTCTGTCAGATGCCATCAGGAAAGCTCCTCCAACTTGAACTGTTTTTCTTTCAAACGTTGTCTTAGGTCCAAACACAGTTTTCTCGATTCTGTCTGATTTTGGTGTTTCTCCTACAATACGCCATCTAGGAACCGGAACGTTATGTTTCTTGGCAAGTTTTTTGATGAAACGCTCAACTTTCTCGGTTTTTAGCTTACGTGGCTTGTGAGAAAAATAGAAAACCATGCACGCGTTTTCTCCCAATACATTCTAAATTATCAAGTATATTTAAGACTACTTCGAAGCACTTGCGCGCGCAAAATACCTTAACGGCGTAAAGTTGTGACTACTCATTGGGCGCGTATCATAGCATATCGAAGACTAGTTGGTCAAGCCAAAATAGATGGTGCCTGGGATTTTGTCTTTGAAGTTAAATTCCAGATGTTCTATTTTTACTAGTTTGTTTGTTATGCGTCTTAGTTGAACTTGCCAATCTTTGTTACGATGCCGTACTGGAAAAACGATAAATAAAGTGGACTTGTTTGTGTATTCGGTGGTTCTTAGTTTTTCTATATCCTTCACAACGCCTTGAGTGTTTCTGGTTATCGGACGGTGTTTATTCTTTACATTTGGGAACCTTATGTTTGTATTAATGGTTTTGAGCTCAATAGCCCAATTTTCAAAAGTGATATCGATTCTATTCTGTTCTGGGATAACATCTTTAAAATGCTTTGACAAACTGTCGCATAATTCTACCTTCAACCAACCTTCGAATTTAGCTCTTTCAGCCGCGAAGATTGATAATCCTTGATGATTTTCTAGTTTTGGTTTTAGTTCGCCAAATATTAGTTTTGAAAGCTCTGCGAATTCCATGTTTGTGGATAGCCTTTTTGATTATATAAGATTGCGCGCATGCCTGTTCTATTTGGAAAATATTTGTAGGAAGAACTTGCATATGCTTTTTGAAGTTAAGTCAATGAGGGTCGGATAGTTTTCCATATAGAAATGGTCTGTATCTAAAACAAGTTTTTCTTTTCTTTCACTTGCTTTTCTGTAGAGCTGTTCGAAATCCGAGTATGGTGCCACCTTGTCGCGTTTTCCATGCACAAAGAGTTTTGAGCAGTCAAATCTCAAGTTCGCTGTTAGACCATTCGTTTTCTTCAGAACAGACATAGCAACGAAACCATCAATCTTAGTTTGAACCGCTACATTGGACGCGACGACGGCTCCAAAGGAATAGTCTAGTAATCCTAAAGCATCAACTCTTTTCCGCATGAAAGAAATTGCGTCCAACACATTCTGAACTTCCTTCACTACTTTGCCATAGCTTCCATAATCGAGGCATAATGCAGAGATATCATGTGAAGCAAGTTCTCTGGCGACCCTGATGATTCTGGTGTCATTTCTGGTGCCACCATACAAAGGATGCGGTAGGCACAGAATGACTCCTTTGGATGAATTTGCATATAGTGTTGCGGGCAATGTCTCACCTTTGCTTATGAAAGTTACCTGCATATGCGATGACCTCTCTTTATCTTTCACACTTTCACTCTTTTAGATTTGCCATTAGCGCGCTTCGTCTGAAATAGAAAAATGGGAGTTTGCGAGATATCGGGTGCGCGCGCGGGAGCTTCAAAGCCTATCCATGGATTTATTTTACTCTACAATAAGCTAAATCTATAAGTCTTAATGAAAGTAAAGTTTTATCTTTTTTTGGCGTGCACACTTGCGTCTTGTTAAGGAAGAGGTTAAATTGAACGAAACAGCGAGAGATAGTCTTTCAAGTGTCTTGTGATTAAGAAGTTCTTTAAAATGTGCTCTCTCCCTTTCTTTCCCATCTCTCTTGCTTCGCTTGGGTGTTTAAGGAGATAAAGGGTTTTCTCAGCCGCTTCTTCGATACTATCTATCAAAAATCCGATTTCACCATTGATTATCTGTAGTGGAATACCTCCAACATTGCTGCCCACTACAGGCACGCCTTTCCACAGCGCTTCAGTTACAGTAAGGCCAAATCCCTCGCGTATGGATTTCTGCAAAATAACATCTGAAGCTCTTTGGAACGCATTGACTTCGATATTTCCAACACCATTCAAATCTGAGAGTAAATGTATATCATAATCTTCTGCTGCATGCCGAGCAGTTTTTTCATAGTATATCCATCCTTCTGGGTCATCTTTAGCCATGCTAGCTATCAATAATAGTTGAACGTTAGTTACTTTCTTTTTAACCAACCTGTAAACATCAATAACTCCTAATGGATCCTTCCATGGGTCAAATCTAGCAACTTGAGTTATTATTGGTTTTTCATGATCTACATCGTATTTGTCTAAGATTGAAAAAATAAGGTTTTCAGGAAGAGGTTTGTTCTTTGTGCTCAAAGGATCTATAGAAGGAGGGATGATGAATGTTTTCCTCGATTTTAAGGGTTCTTGTACAAACTGCTTCATGGTGAAGATTAGTGAATTATATTTTAGTATAAATGGACTGATAAAATCAATGAATTGTTGATTTGGATGGGATAGATCAATGTGGCAGCGCCAAGTCCACCTTCCTCTTCTAATTGGGAGGTAATTCATAATTGCGGCTGGTTGGTAATCATGTATCACAACTAGATCGTGATCTGAATCAAACTCTCGGGCGTTTATCTTATTGAACTTCAGATAAGTTTTTTTCATATCCTCTGTCAAAGGGATATTCATGCCTTGAAGCCCGTTGTGAAGAGCTTTTGTCACATTGAAGAATTTGTCTGAACCTTTAATCACTGTCCATTCAGCTTTAAGTCCCACGTCGCACATTAGGGGAACTAGCCTGTGAAGAATTTCAGCTACCCCACCACCGAAAGATGTAGAGTTTACATGACGTACTTTCTTTCCAACTAGGCTTTCTGCCAACTCTTTGATTTCTTCTATTTTCACCTTCCCAACTATTGGTGTATACTCGTCGAGAGAGATTTTGTTGAAGGAAACACAGTGCATATTTTTTCCTCAAATTCAAGCTAGCTACTAACTTAAATTGTGTGATTAATCGGTTATATATTCGATTGTTAAAAGAAGATTTTATTAGAATTTGCATACTCGTTATATGTGGCGTTTGCTTTGGCTAGGGTACTACTTAAAAATGTGAAAAAGCAGTTCGGCGAAGTTATCGCAGTTAACAAGCTCAACTTGGAGGCTAAAGATAAAGAGTTTCTAGTTCTTTTGGGTCCTTCAGGATGTGGCAAGACTACTGTTCTACGCTGTATTGCAGGCCTCGAGACTCCGGACGAAGGAGAAATCTACATCGGGGAGAGGCTTGTAAATGACCTGGACCCTAAAGAAAGGGATATAGCCTTGGTCTTTCAGAGTTATGCGCTTTATCCTCATATGAACGTGTTCTCAAACCTTGCTTTTCCTCTAGAAAATGCTAAGGTTCCTAGGGATGAGATAAAGAAGAGGGTTCGTCAAGTTTCCGAACTGTTGAAGATAGAGGCACTTCTTGACAGAAAGCCGAAGCAATTAAGTGGAGGTCAAAGACAGAGGGTAGCTTTAGGAAGGGCGATGATTAGAGAGCCCTACGTTTTCCTTATGGATGAACCCCTCAGCAACTTGGATGCTAAGCTAAGGGTTTACATGCGAGCTGAACTCAAGAAGTTGCAGAAAGAAGTTGGAATTACAACAATCTATGTCACTCATGACCAGGTTGAAGCCATGACAATGGGAGACAAGGTTGCCATCCTAAATGAAGGAATACTACAACAAGTTGATACTCCAGATAGAATATACTTTCATCCATCCAACGTATTTGTAGCAGGGTTTATAGGCACCCCTCCCACCAACTTCTTCGATTGTAACTTGATAAGGGGAGTTCCTTGCACTCTCGACACTGGAGAGTTTAGTTATCCTCTGCCTGAACATGTGGCGGAAGCAGTAAAGAAGTGTACATCCGATGCATGTGTACTGGGCGTGAGACCACAAGATATCCTTGTTTATAAGGATGCGAAAGGAAAGAAAGGGCTAATCAAAACCGTACTCGATGTGACAGAGCCTCTTGGAGATAAGCAGATACTCAACCTGAAGATAGGTGACTATCTAGTCAAAGCTTTGGTGAGCCCTGATTTTGAAGCAGAAATAGGAGACGAGTTGTGGATTGAGTTCCCAGCGGACAAGGTATATGTATTCGACAAGAAAACGGGTGAGATACTAACATAAATCCAACTTGGCTTTACTAATTTTTAGCCTTTAACAGCCCCTGTAGTAATACCTCTTACGTAGTATTTTTGGAGTGCTACGTAGATGGCGATTGGTATGATCATGGCTATTATCGACGCGGCGGACAAGAGGCTCCAGTTGGGTTCGAATCTCGAAAAAATGAGAGGTATTGTTTGTGGTACCAACTTCATGGTTGGGCTTTGAATCATTGTTAGAGCGAAGAAGAAATCGTTCCAAACCCATACGAATTGAAGAGCTGTTATGGAAGCTAAGGCTGGCAGGCTCATTGGAAGAACTATTTTGTAGAAGATTTTGAAATAGGACGCGCCATCGACTCTGGCAGCCTCCTCAACCTCTACAGGAAGTGTGGAGAAGAAGTTCCTCAGAAAGAGTATCTGCCATGGAAGACCAAAGGCTGTATGGAGCAATATCAATCCTATGTATGTATTCAAGAGACGTAAGCTGTTCATCAGGTTGAAGATTGGTAAAATAACCATTTGTTGAGGAATAGTTTGAAGGAGGACTATAACAAGGAATAGCAGATCCTTTATGCGAAACGAAAACCGTGCAAAGGAGTATGCTGCCAGAGAAGCGACAATTATTGGTATAAAAGTTGCAGATATAGTCACTATTAGAGAGTTTAAAATCGCGTTGCTTAGAGGAACACTAGATGTTTCGCCGACCCAAGCATCAACATAACTTCCCAGAGTAAAATTTGCGTTTTGGAAATTCCACCAACCAAACTGCACCTCTTCGTAGGGCCTTATAGAAGACATGAAAACCCCTAAAAACGGTATGATCCAAATGAACGCTATTATCCATGCAATTAGATGAACTATAATGGTAAACCTCTTTGCTTTCAACTTTTTGACAATAGAAGGTTTTTTTTCTGTCAACTTTTCGTCATCCTGTTAACCATATATGCCGCAAATCCGAAAGTCATGATGGTTAGTACAGTGGCTATGGCCGTGGCTGTGCCATAGTTGGGGGGGTATTGGAAAGCCTCGATGTACATCCGAAAGGCCATAACATCGCTTGCACCGCCTGGTCCTGCGTTGGTTACTATGTAAATTACGTCAAAAATTTTTAGCTCCCACAGCAACGTCATGGTGACAACTGTTATGGTCGAAGACCTGAGCATTGGGACTGTTATGCGCCAAAAGGTTTTCCAACGTGATGCTCCATCTATCTTGGCGGCTTCATACAACTCTACCGGTATTCCCTCAAGACCAGCGGAGTACACTATCATTGCGAAACCGGTCCACAACCACACCGAACCTAGTATCACAGTAATTAGAGCAGTGTTAGGATAGAAAGTCCAATCGGTCGCGTACGCTCCAAGCCCTATTACTCTAAGGATGCCGTTCAATATACCAGCGTCTCTGTCAAGGATGAAACGCACCAGTACACCGCCAACTATCAGCGGGATCACCATCCCCAAGAAAATAACGGACTTCATTATTGAACCGCCCTTAACATCTCTTAGAAGTACCGCTAAGAGAAGACCAAAGAAGACACATAAAGGAAGATGGATTGCTATCCAAAAAATGTTATGAACTAGAGCACCCATTGGAAACTTTCCCAAGGCAACATTCTTAGTATTCACTAAAGGGTAAATTCTTGTGCCAAAAACTTTTTCATAGTTGCCAAGCCCAACAAAATTGCCATCTTGGTCAACAAAGCTCATATAAATTGTATCAACCATGGGGTAAAATACGAAAAGAGCAAGCAGTAAAAAAGCCGGAATTAGAAAAAATAGAGGGGTTTTTATGTGATGACTCATTATTCCGCTCTCATAAAGGCGAATCGCTTATTATGTCTGTTGTTCCAACGCTGCTGCTTCCAGGACAGCTAACACGTCATCTAGCGTGGACGGTGTTGGGTCAACCCAGAGTAGCTTCAGTTGGTCCCAGAAGGTTGTTTGGAACTTACCGCCAACGGCGTCGTCAAGGTCGGAGACAATGTGGATTGTTGCTTGAGAGATGAAGTCCAGTACTTTCTTGTCGAGCGGCAGATAGGCCGTGTCGGGGACATCGATGTTCGTTCCGAAGAATCCGCCCAAACCAACCATAATCTCTTGCGCTTCGGCTCCTGCGAGCCATTCAACCAGTTGCGCAGCCTCATTTGGATTTGGTGCATCCTTTGGTAGTATCAAGTAGTCTACTGAGCCTGCTACCCCATCTGTTCCTGGGAATCCGAAGAAGTCTAGGTCGCTTACGTCTCCTATTTGTTCCATGGTTGTCATCCAACTACCCATGAAGTATATGCCATACTTTTCGTCCCAGAACTTTGTTATCTGCGATGTCCATTCCGCCGGAGCGCTGAAGTAACCAGCCGCCAACAACTCCGTCAGATTTCCAAAGACATTTCTAACCTCAGTGTCTGTCCAATTCCGCGCGCTTGGACCAGTTATCAGTTCCTCCTGAAGCTGATAGCCACCAAGACCCATTATGAACGCTTCAGTTGTGTCCGAAAGAGGCCATCCAACAGTGTCACCACTGGCTACAGCTTGCTCAATTCCAGCTATGCCTTGAATGGTTACCAGCAGAGTCTTGAACTCGTCATAGGTTGTGGGAACAGTCAACCCGTTGTCCGAGAAGAAAGATTTCTTGTACCAGAAGCCCGGCTTTCCTGAGAGCTTGAACGGAGCAGCCCATATGACATCATTGGCATCCTTCACTGCATTGATAGTGTTCGCGGGATACTTTGTGGAGTTGATTATGTCGTTCACACTTGTGAGGTATGGTGCCAGTTCCAGAATCCAAGCTGGCCACGGGGCTATTACGACGTCGGCTATGGAATATCCTGCTCTAAGCTGCATCGGCACACCGATCAAAAGTTCTTGAGTTGTGTAGGAGTAGTGATTAACCTCTATGCCAGTGTCCTCTGTGAAGTTACCCAAAGCCTGCAGGAAGTTCTCTTCTTCGCTTCCACCCCATAAGCTGAAAACAGTGAGTGCTTCGGCGCTAGTTACCCTTATAGTTACGCTGTCTAAGGCAGTTTCTTGTTCGCTATCGGTAACTAGAACCGTGGCTGTGTATGTTGATGCATTAGTATATACGTGAATTGGATCACGTTCGTTATTTGTAGGTGTTTGGTCGTCGAAGTCCCATTCATAAGTGTAAGGAGGTGTACCTCCAATGGCCATTGCTCGGAAGGACACGGTTAAATTCACTTCACCCTGAGTTGGAGATGCCTGGGTTATAATTGTCAGTGGCAGTGTTATATTAAGACCAAGCGCAATTTCTTCTAATGCTTTCAATATTGCTTCCGAAAATATGGATGATGATGCGTTACTGTTCCTGATTGCTTCCAATAGATCTGCGTAGTTATCGTCCATCTTAGTTACAGTGGTTGTTGAGTAGTAGACGCTCAAGCCAGACACTATGATGACTACTATAAGCAAAATCGCCAAGATCCAGTCCATCATTTTGTTATTAGCTGACATTTCTGTTTCCTCCTAAATCTTATCTACATGTATAAAGTATTAAATATTTTCGATAAAACTGTACTATTACCAATGCAATTCACACTTTATTTTGCAATCATTTAGATCTCAAACTTCAATTGTATGTTGATAGGTGATCTTCTTCCTTGCAATAAGTCGGCAAATACCAAAAAAATAGTGATTGTGCAAGAGATATCGCTATTCCAAATGACTAATATTTTTGCGCGCTCGCATAAGATAATCTCTGACAAGAAGCTCAAATCTATCCTTGGATTTATTTTACTCTACAATAAGCTAAATCTATTTATTTTAGTTGTTAAACATTGCTGTATTATATTGGATGCGAGGGATAGATGAGTAAACCTGTTGACGTTGGAACTTTACGTGTCGGCGGATACGTGATTGTTGACAACGAACCATGCCGCGTTGCAAGCCTCACAAAGTCCAAGCCTGGCAAACACGGCGCGGCTAAAGCGCGAGTTGTAGCTATAGGAGTTTTCGACGGCAGTAAGAAAACTCTTGTCAAACCTGTGGACGCGCAGATAGAAGTGCCTCTAATTGAAAAAAGAAGTGGTCAAATTCTCGCTCTGTTGCCAAACGCTGTTCAAATAATGGACTTGGAGAACTATGAGGTTTTTGAGGCAGCGCACCCTGACGAAGAAGCGCTGAAACAGAAGTTGGCGTCTGGTGTCGAGGTTGAATACTGGCGCATCTTGGGGAGAACTAAAATAATGCGAACCAAGGGTTAGCCGCACTTCTTGTCTTATCTTTTCTAAAGAAGTTGAAGTCGTTGAAAGATGTAAAACATATACAACTTACGCGTGGAATCACCGTTGCTCAACTGATTAAGGAGATGGATGCTTGCGGAGTTTTGGGCGCTGGAAAAATAGGGAAAGCGGCGAAGCTAGTAACAAGAATGTTCAAGAACCCAGACTACACCGTCTTCTTAACCTTAGCCGGCGCGCTTGTTCCCGGCGGCTTGAGAAACATAATTGCTCAGCTCATCGCGAAAGGACACGTAAACGTGGTTGTAACAACTGGCGCTAATATGGTTCACGACATGGTTGAAGCTTTAGGCTACAGACACAAAGTCGGCACATTCAGAGCTGAAGACAAACAGTTAAAGAGGAAAGACATTGGCAGGATCGCTGACATTTACATAGAACACAAAGTCTTCAAAGACTTAGAGAAGTGGCTTTACCGTATTCTTGAAGAAATACCGGAGCAGAAACGTCAACGAATTTCCCCTTCCGAACTACTTCTGGAAATCGGAAAGCGGATAGATGACGAAGACTCTATTTTGGCAACGGCTGCAAGAAAAAACGTGCCAGTAATTTGCCCTGGCCTGCCTGACTCGATAGCAGGATTTCAGCTTTGGATTTACGGACAAGACAAAAAGCTAGTTCTTGACCCTCTCGGCGACGTATCCAAGCTCGTGGGTGAGGTTTATGAGGCTAAAAAATCGGGTATCATAATTCTGGGTGGTGGGTTGCCGAAGCATTTTGCGTTGTTTGCGAATACTTTTCGTGAGGGCGTGGATTTGGCGGTTCAGATTACTATGGACAGGCCTGAGCCAGGCGGTTTAAGTGGTGCGTCTTTGGAGGAGGCTATTAGTTGGAGTAAAGTCAAATCTGAAGAGAACACTGTCACGGTTATCTCTGATGCCACTATCGCGTTTCCGCTTATCGTTGCTGCTGCTTTAGAAGAGGTCTAACTTTCCCACCAGTCCCACTCTGCTTTGTCGAAGGCGACGTATAATATGGCGAGTGTTATGCCCCATAGAAACGCTATTACGGCGTAACTTAACGGAGCTCCCACGGTGTTGAGGGCAGTCCATGCTGTAATGCCATAAACTCCTACAAGTATGAAGACGAAGACGAAAAAGTAGATAGCGTTTTTTACCGTCAAGCTGACAAGTCTCCTAAGTATCGTATCTTTAGCGTATCTCTTGTTAAAATTTTCCGTAGGCTATGTTGGAATAGTCAGTGGATACTTGTTCCTAATATGTCCCTTAACCGTTCTTATTCAACTTTTATTTCATAGCCCTTCTTTCTAGGCAACCGAATCTCTAAGATTCCCTTTTTGAACTTCGCTTCTCGTTTCTCCATGTCCACGGGCATTGGAATGCGTGTTTGACATTTGAAGGTGGAAAATTCGCCTCTTTGATGGATTATGCCTAAATCTTCGCAGCATACTTTTCGTTTTATTTTTGCACTTATCTCAAGAGTGTTTCGGTCAATGGGCTCAACTTTTATCGAGTCGGGATCGGAAAAAGGCAGGTCTGCTGTGACAACCACTTCATCTGGCGTGACGAACACGTTACACAAGGGTTCTATGGTATGTGCTTGAATATCCCAGCTTGGCCGTTCAGTGGGCAATAGTTCTTCAGCCAGCGACTCCATCTCTTCAATATACTCGTTAATCAATTCGAAGATTGACCGTCTTCTTCTACTACTTGACATGCCTTATTTTCCCCCTCCCTAAACATAAAGCGGCAAGTCATACTCTTGCCCCTTCTTCATCTTAGTCAACTCCCGCTGAGTACGTTTCATCACATCTTTCGCCCTGAGTCTAATTTCTTCTCCCTTCTCAAACAGCTTGGAAACGTCCACTTTTATGCCTGTGACTTTGGCTAATTGGTTCAGTGTAGCTGCCGAGGCTTCTGGGTCGGGATAGTTGTAGAATGATTGGGCGAGCAGAGCTATTGCTGGGATGCTGCGTTCGGCGCAGTAGCGCATGATTAACGCTTGAGGCCCAACCATGTAGCCTTCCTTTAACACGTTGACGCCTTTCTGCTCCAACAGTTTGATCATGTCAAGGCTCGAAGCGGTACCGAACACTTTAGGCTCTTCAATGTCTTGACGGTTCTGCACAGGTATCCCACCTATCGGAATCATCATCTTAACGTTCTTCGACTTTCCCCACTCTACAAAACTTCGCATAAGACGTTGAACTCCCCCCGCCGGAATCGCAGTTTCTGCAATCGTAACAAGCAAATCGTCATTTCCAAATATACGAATCGGCGCATGAGGCAAGCCTTCATGTAACACAACAATCGGCGGCAACAGGTCAGAGTCAACATAAGCCATTTCAACTAAGTTAAGCTCAGAAATAACATGAGATGAAGCCAGTACGCCGACAAGGCCAACATCTGGGAACCCGCAAAGCATTGTGGCTCCAGAAGGAATTGGGCTTTTTTCCACAAAATTTATAGGAACTGCCAAAGAATCTTCCCTAGTCTTCTTAGTTATTAAAAGCTTGACAAAAAGGTTGTGGTAAACCCAAATCCTATTTAAGCACGCACCGAGTTTAAGGATAAAGTGAACGGTCATGGTGCTAGAACGTCTCGGCTCATCTATCCACGGCGCTTTAAAAAGAGTTTTTAAAGCAGCTGTCGTGGACGAGGCAGTAGTGAAGGAACTTGTCCACGACATTCAAAGAGCGCTTTTACAAGCCGACGTAAGCGTTCAGTTAGTTCTCAGCATATCGAAGCGAATTGAAGACAGAGCCTTGAAAGAAGATCTTCCTCTAGGCATCTCTAGAAAAGAGCACGTAGTAAAAGTGGTTTATGAGGAAATAACCCGTTTTCTTGGAGAGAAAGCTGTTCCATTTAAGATTGAGCCGGGCAAACGCCGTGTCATTATGCTTGTTGGCATTCAGGGCTCGGGAAAAACTACAGCTTCTGCCAAGCTCGCCCGATATTTACAAAAAAGAGGACTAAAACCAGCTTTAATATGCGTAGACACGTTCAGACCAGGCGCCTTTGACCAACTAAAACAGCTAGCCAGCCGAATTAACGTTCCAGTATACGGTGACCCAAAATCGAAAAACTCAGTTAACATCGCTAGAGAAGGACTGAAAGAATTTCATAACCGCGATTTTGTGATACTTGACACATCGGGACGCCACAAAGAAGAAAAAAGTCTCATTGAAGAGATGAAGCAACTGGAGAAAGCCGTCAAACCTGACGAGGTCGTGCTTGTTATAGACGGCACTATAGGGCAGCAGGCCGCGACGCAAGCAAAAGCATTCCACGAAGCCACCCCGATAGGCTCAATCTTAGTGGCAAAACTGGACGGCTCTGCTCGTGGAGGCGGCGCACTATCGGCAGTTGCAGCAATAGGCTCTCCAATCAAATTCATCAGCACTGGTGAGAAAATCGGAGACATCGAAGCCTTTGTGCCATCCCGCTTCGTCGGGCGTCTCTTGGGCATGGGAGACCTAGAAAGCCTCATAGAAAAAGTCCGCGAGGCTGAAATAAGAATCCCAGAAAAAAAAGCTAAAAAGATACTCAGCGGCAAATTCACCCTAACCGACATGTACGAACAATTCGAAGCAATGAAAGGCATGGGTCCCTTCAAACGTCTCTTACAAATGTTGCCTGGCATGTCCTACAACATTCCAGACGACATGGTTGACATGGCCCAGGACCGACTGGAAAAGTGGCGCGTCATCATTCAATCGATGACTCCTAAAGAACGAGAAAGCCCAAAAATGTTTTCTTCTTCTCGTATCCGGCGAGTTGCAAAAGGGTCAGGCACTTCGGAGAAAGAGGTTAAGGAGCTTCTCCAACAGTACAACATGATGCGGCGGATGATGAAGCAACTGCGGCGCAAGAAACTTCCTTTTTTGACTGGAAAGAAACTTCCAAAAGGCTTCAGGTAGGCAGCAGGACCAATGGGCATTCTGGAAGAAGCCGTGCAAATGCTAACAGAACATCCCCTATGCAGCAACTGTTTGGGCAGACAATTTGCCCTCCTCGGACACGGCGTAGAAAATAGGAACCGTGGCGAAGCAATTAAGTTGCTGCTTACTCTGAGGGGGCATCAACTCACACTTTCTAAAGACAAAACTGGCATTCCTCTGTTAAAAACCGTTGCTGCCAACGGCTCTTTTGACATGGCTCGTAATGTTTTAAAACGCTTCAACAAACGTGCACGAGCAAAAAAACCATGTTCCCTCTGTGAAGGAAAGCTCGAAAACATTAACGCCCTTGCAGATAAGGCTGCAAAAAAACTGACAAGCTACGAATTTACCACGTTTCTTGTCGGTATAGAATTACCGCTCAGGGTAGCGGAGCGAGAAGACGAATTTAAAGCTCGCTTCAACGTCACTCACGGCGAGAGCATGAAAAGCCAATTCAGTCGAGATATCGGAAAACGAATTTGTGAAATGACTAACAAGGAAGTTGACTATGGACGACCTGAGATAGTTATGCTCATAAATCCCTTTACCCGCCGCGTTAGGCTACAGATAAACTCTCTCTACGTTGCTGGTAGATACAGAAAACTTGTCCGCGGCATTCCTCAGTCACGGTGGTCGTGCAGAGAATGTGGTGGCAAAGGCTGCGAAAGTTGCAACTGGACTGGTAAAAAATATCAGGAATCTGTTGAGGAGTTCATCGGCATTCCACTGCTGGAAATGGCAGAGGGCGAGGAAATTGCTTTTCATGGCGCCGGCAGAGAAGATGTTGACGCTCGTATGCTTGGCTCCGGGCGCCCTTTCGTCTTAGAAGTTAAAGAACCCAAGAAGCGCTTTATCGACTTGCAGAAACTTGAGCAAACAGTTAACAAACGTGCAAAAGGGAAAGTTGAAGTACGCAATCTTTGTTTTGCTGATAAAGATGTTGTTAGGCGGTTTAAGAAGGCAGAGGCAGCCGAGAAAATCTACCGTGTGATAATCAAATTTGGCCAAGATGTTTCTGGCGAAGAGCTGGAGAGAATAGAAAAAACGCTGACTAATGCCACCGTTCGCCAGCAGACGCCTCAACGTGTTTTACATCGCCGCGCTAATTTGACACGAGAAAAGTACATATATAAGGCAAAGGTAAAGAGGTTGTCATATAACCGCGCGGAAATGCAAATTCGTTGTCAAGGGGGTCTTTACATAAAAGAGTTAGTCACTGGAGATAAGGGTCGCACAGAACCCAGCGTAGCCAGTATCCTAGATACCAAAGCTACACCTCTCCAATTAGACGTATTAAGCGTGGTTACAGGAGAAGAAAAATGAAGTCAAGAGGATACCGTCGCAAAACTCGTTCTCTGCTGCGAAAGGAAGCAAGAGAAAAAGGCAAAACGGGTCTGAGCAAAATACTCAGAGAATACAACCCGGGTGACCGAGTGGTTGTAAAGTTAAACCCAAGTGTTCAAAAAGGCATGCCCCACCGCCGTTTCCACGGGAAAATCGGCATCATAGAAAATAGAAGAGGACAAGCCTACGTAGTGAACGTTACTCAAGGCAAAACGGTTAAGGAAATAATAGTTAGACCCGAACACCTTGAGCCCTTTACGGCATAATCAAGGAAGGCTGTAAATGTCCAGAAAAGCATTAAAAGAAAAAATGTTAACCGTACCAGAAGTTAAGCAGCTGTTGGAATCCATCGGGGAAGAAAATCTGGACCAGTTTCAACGCCGAGCCTTCGATTACACAGCCAAGTTTGCCAAAGTAGAAGCAAAACCTGCCAAAGAGCTTGTGAAAGGCTTGGTAAAAAAGTTTGAACTTGAAGAGGAGGAAGCTGTGCAGGTGGTCAACTGCATGCCCGAAAGCATTGAGGAGATTCGTGTTTTCTTGGCTGGCGGGCGAAAAATTGTAGAAACACAGAAATTGGAAGACATACTAACATTTTTGAATCAGCATCGGAAAAAGGAATAATAGCTTTCACGATATAATAATATGTTATTTCGGTTTGAAGGGGCGAGAGAAGAGGGTATGGAGAAAAGATACGAGGAACACGCCTACGTACTGGATTTTCTATCTCACGGTCGCGCAGGCATAAGACCTGGTTACCGGTCAGGGGCGGTTGTCCAAGTGGTAGGTGAAGCTTTTTTCACTCTGTTAGAAGCCATAGTGAAAGAAGGTCTAGTCCTTAAGCCTCAAGACCGAGTTTACGTTGGAAAAGACAAGAGAGAGAAAATCACCTATATAATTGGCAGAGTCGGCTTTAACGAGTTGACTGCGAACGCCAAGATGGAGCTGCCAAGTGTAATTGAAGGAATTGTTTTAAGACGTGAACACTGGTTCGTTAACTTCTTCAACACAGCCCATGCCATAACTCCACGCATGCACGCCATGGAACTCATTCCAGGCATTGGCAAGAAGTACATGTGGCAAATTATTAATGAGCGTGAACGGAAGCCCTTTGAAAGTTTCGAAGACTTGCAAAAACGCACTAACATACCTGATCCAGCTAAGTTGGTAGCTAAACGTGTTGTTGAAGAGCTGTCGGGAGACAGTAAATACAGGCTATTTACGCGGATACCCTAGTGGGACTCTCATGAGTCTTTACCAAAAAGCAGAGCATCTTATGCGTACCTATAGAGTTTTTCCGAAGAAGTATTTGGGCCAAAACTTCGTTGTTGATGAGCAATTTTTGCAACTTATGAGTTCGTATGCGTCTGTAGGGCGATCAGACGTTGTTTTGGAGGTTGGTGCGGGTTTTGGCTTTCTTACATGTCTTCTTGCTCAGAAGTCGAGGAAAGTTATTGCTGTTGAAGCGGATGCTCGATTAATGACGGCTTTGCAGAATGAGCTTGGCGGGTTTGATAATGCAGAGTTAATAGAAGGCAACATTCTCAAAGTTGCCATACCGCCTTTTGACAAAGTGGTTTCTAATCCGCCTTTCTCAATCTCTTCGCCACTTCTTTTCTGGCTTTTAAAAAGAACTTTTAACTGTGCTGTTTTAACCTTTCAAAAAGAGTTCGCCAGACGCCTCGACACACCGATAGGCAGCAAGGATTACGGTCGTCTAACCGTTTCCACTTCTTACCATGTTGAAGTAGAACTGCTAGACAATGTTCCTAAAGAGGCGTTTTATCCCCCACCTGACGTGGATGTTGTTATAGTGCGGTTGATACCTAAGAGATTGGCGCCTTTCAAGGTAGAAGACGAAGAAGTTTTTGATGAAGTCGTGCAAACTCTGTTTACACAACGCAACAGAAAAGTCCGAAACGCGGTTCTACCACTCCTCCGTAAATATGGATTAAAGGGTACAGCGGCTGTGAAAAGAGCCGATGTTTTGCCATTTCATAATAAACGTGTTCGAGATTTGGCGCCTGAAGATTTTGGAGCGTTAGCAAATGAATTATCGACCTAAAAAGGTCTTTTTTGGAAAGCATGTTTTTGTTGTTTCTGGAGAAGTATATGAGCCTGCAGAAGACACGTTTCTCATTGCCCATAATCTGTCTGTCAGCGGAGGTGAAAAGGTCTTAGACATGGGTACTGGTTGTGGCATCCTTGCTGTGTTAGCTGCCGAAAAGGCGAGTGAAGTAGTAGCAGTAGACATCAACCCTCATGCTGTGGTTTGTGCCAAGAAAAACGCTGAACTGAATGGTGTTGGAGCAAAGGTTGAAACACGTTTAGGAAATCTTTTTGACGCTGTTGAAGCTGACGAAAAATTCGATTTAGTTCTCTTCAATGCGCCCTATCTGCCTGTTGAACGGGATGAAGGGAAAAGCTGGATTGAGAAGGCTTGGGCAGGCGAAAAGTCGGGGCGAACGGTTATTGACCGATTTATCAGCAAAGCTTCAAAATTCCTCATAGAAAATGGGCGTATTCTGTTGGTGCAGTCAAGCCTTTCAAACGTGGAAGAGACGTTAAGACGGTTTTCACAGTGCAAGCTGCATGCAGCGATAGTTGGTGAGGAAAAGTTAGCTTTTGAGAAAATTGTGCTGATTGAAGCTAGACAATGACTGTATGAAACCAGGAAGCAGAGTCTATTATGCTTTTTTCTTTTTTTCATATTGTTCGGCGCATTTCTCGCAGCAGAACACGTATTCTTCACCATCGATAACATATTTGTAGATTGCAAACTCGCATTTATCGTCTGTTATTTTTACGTTGCACTGTGCACACTGTATGAATTTAGTCACTTTTCATTTGCTCCCTGCTTTTTCTGATAGTCTTTTATGGCTTCATGCAACGCATCTGCAGCTAGGTTCGAGCAGTGCATCTTTATTGGTGGAAGACCTCCTAGGCTGTCTGCCACATCGCCTCGGCTAATCTCCGTAGCCTCTTCCAAAGTCTTGCCTTTAGCCAACTCTGTTATCATGCTGCTTGTGGCGACTGCTGCGCCGCAGCCGAAGGTTTTGAACTTAATGTCAACGATGCGGTTGTCTTTGACTTTGATGTACATGGTCATCACGTCGCCGCATACGGGATTTCCAACAGTGCCTACGCCGTCAGCGTCTGGAATTTCTCCCACGTTTCGAGGGTTTCTAAAATGCTCCATAACCTTTTCGCTATACACTTTTCCTCAACTCTTTTGGCGTTAATGGTGACATAGCACGCAGCCTTTTAACTATATCGGGCATCAAACCCACCACATAGTCGACATCTTCTTCAGTGTTTTGTTTGCCCAACGTAAACAGCAACGAACCGTGAGCCTCTTCATGCTTTAACCCAATAGCTAACAGCACATGAGACGGCTCCAACGTCTTAGCGGTGCACGCTGACCCGGAAGATGCCGCAACACCCGCCATATCTAGATTAAGAAGCATTGACTCACCTTCAATGAAGCTGAATCGCACTGCCACGTTGTTGGGCAAACGTTTCGATGGGTGACCGTTTAGAAAAGAGTAAGGAATGTGTTCCAACAGCTCTTTGATGAACTTGTCCCGAAGTTTGTTCAGCCTCTCGCTTTCCGCTCCCATTTCAGCCTCCGCCAACTCCGCCGCCTTCCCCATACCAACGATACCTGGCAAGTTTTCTGTGCCAGACCTTAACCCGCGCTCTTGACCTCCCCCATAAACAAGGGGCTCCAATCGCGTGCCTTTCTTTATGTAAAGCGCCCCTACTCCTTTCGGTCCATACATGTCGTTTGAAGACAAAGTCAATAGGTCAACGCCTTCCTCTTGCACATCCATTGCAACCTGCCCCATCGCAGCAGTAGCATCTACGTGCAAATAGGCGTTTTTGTCATGCACGATTTCGCTTACTTCTTTTATGGGTTCGATGGTGCCGATTTCTCCGTTTGCATACATGACAGAAACAAGAATTGTTTCATCAGTCAGTTCTTTCTTTAAGATCTCAAGGTCAATTATGCCATATTTATCAACGGGCAAAAATGACACTCTAAACCCTTGCTTCATCAAATATTTGCAAACGTTCAGCACCGACATGTGTTCTATGCCTGTTGTTATGATGTGTTTTCCACGCATTTGGTTTCTTGCCGCCGCTCCTCTAATCGCCCAATTGTTGCTTTCAGTGGCGCATGACGTAAAGACAACTTCTTCACTTTTTTCTGCACCAATCAGCCCAGCAACTTTTTCCCGAGCACTCTCAAGCCCTTTCCTTGCTTCTTGAGCAAAGGAATGCAATGAAGCAGGGTTGCCGTAAAACTTTTCAAAGTAACGCTTCATCTCTTCAACGACATGAGGGTCAACAGGCATACCCGCTGTATGATCCATGTAAACCTTTCTCATCGCAAAACCTCTCATCTTCCCTTCTTAATCAAGAAATAAAGCTTACTCCCTTCTTTCCTCGTTTCCACGATTTCATGGCCTAAGCGTTTAGTTAGGCTTTGTATGTCTCTTTCTGCTGCTGGATCATCTGCCCAGATTTCCAAAGTTTCACCCACTTTCATTTTGTCTAACTCTAATCGTGTTCTATAAACGGGTTCTGGACAAAAAAGCCCAAGGCAATCTAACGTTCTGTCAGCCTTAGCGTTTTTCTTCAAGGTTTTTCCCAAAGTTTCTCTGTTGAGGGTTAAGAAAAGGTTTACTATAATTGGGCTAAAAGCCATGGTGAAAGAATTTTGAGCAGTTTTACGCCCGGCAGCAATTACTCATCTAGTTTCTATTTCCATAGCAACACCATGCTTCACCAAAACTTTAGCGTTTTCAACAGGCAACGTTGCCACGTCTTCAACCGAAAAAGGACCATAAACTTTCAAATCCGCACCCACAATAGCCGGGACTTCCTGTATAAAACGTAGTAACATCCTTTTCGACGGCTCAGTTTTTTCTTCAACTTTCGAAATTTTTCCCCGCAAAGAATCTTTCAAAAGAGACTGAAAACTTTCAAATGAAGGTCTCAATTCAAGAAGCACTCTTTCTTCCTCTACTGTTAATGCTTCTTTCTTCAGAGGTTTTGTAGATGTCGCGTGTTCGACTATCTTTTTAAAGCGTAGTCTGGCAAGTTCTTCCATTAGTCGTTTAGCGTTTGACAACTCTTGTGAAATCAGTCTTGCCTTGGCTGACTTTTGGTCCAGCATTCGTCCTTCTCGTCGAATTCGGCCTACATATTTGGCTAGTTTGGCGTAGAAATCCTTAGGAAGCCTTTGTAGCTCTGCATTTTCTTTTTCTTTTAACCAAGCGTCATAAAGCAAGTCATACACGGCTATTCCGCCACCTGCGCTGCTCCCTTGCAGAGTAGAAATAACGCTGCTGCTGTGGGCAACTCCTCGTGGGAGGTATTTTTGAATGGTCCATAATATGTGTCTCCTATTTGAAACTTGGGCGCTTCATCAACGTTAACATTTATTTGTCCTTCTTTAAAGGCTACTGCCTCCTTTAAAGGATCAAACTTGTCCAGGCCACTTAGAGGTGCTTCCACTTTCATAAACCCTGTCTTTCCATGTAGGCTTCCGGCTAACCGAATTAGTCGATGAGTGTCTGTTGTGACCACTGTATCAATTTTCGCCGATTGCTGGTCCACAATCCATTGAATAATTTTTTTCCAGTTTTTGGGTCCCACACCCTTGACGCTGATCCACTCTTTATTTTTCCAGTTTTCCAGAAGCGTTTTCTTGTTTTTGATTAAGAAACCAGCGACGTGTTTTTTTAAGCCTAGCTTTTCGATTTCGTCGGAGGTTGCTTCTGTTAGAAACTCATAGATTCTGTTGGCAATGCGACCTCTCCAACCTTTCAAGTTAGGTCCAACAACAACTCTACCTTTATCCTTATCTATCAACCTGTGCAATTCTACTTTGAAGCCTAACCCGATAATATAATCCGTTATTTCCTTGCGCGCCATAGAATCAAGAAAACGAATATTTTCGTTTTCTACATGTACGTGATAGCCGCGATTTCCGCTAAAGTAAACCTTTATTTCGTCTTCTGCGAAGCCTAGGTCTTCCATCAACATGTCTAAGAGCTTGACTGTCTCTTTTTTGGCAGATTTCAAACACTCGTCGCACATCCAAGTCTTAGTGTCGAATTTTGCTTCGCCGCAAGAGGGACATTTTTCAGGAGAAAGTCCCTTACCAGCAAAGCTGCAATGGCTACAGACCCATGTGTCGTGAACTTTGCCGCATGGCGTAGGAATGTGATCCGCGTCAATATCAAACACTAAATCCGCCCCCAGCCAGCCTTTGTCTTTCATCTCTCTCTCAGGTTCCTCGAAGTATGCGCTGGAGTAGTAGACATCTGATGGAATTATGGTGCTCAAGAATGCTTTGAGGACGTTTATATTTTCAAACTTTCTGTGCCTCAACATTATTCTTTTCTTAAAAAGAAGAAAACCAAACTCACGTTTCTCCATTTGCTTAGGAATATGAAATGTGACGCCCTTATTCTTGTAGTATTGGGCAAACTTCTCGCGTATAGCTTGTACTGATGGTGAAAGCATGGGTCTTCAACTAGCCTACTTTATAGATAGGTTGTTTATTCAAGTTTAGAGGTAACTCAAAGTAAATTCTTTTATGTCTTGGCATGTTTTTGCAAAAATCTTTGAGGACAGCTTTTTCTAACATCCATCTAGAACATTAATAATGCTGATGACTATTTTCTCATGATGCGTTGCTGATCAATATGTCGCCCGAAATGGTCTTGTTTCTGAAAGATTATATATGTATGAGCAGAGTAGTCACTCTGAACAAAATATATTGAAGGCCAAGAGATGGTGTGAAGATTGAAAATGCTTTCTAACACTTCACCTGTTACAAATGAGGAGATGCAGAAACTCCCTTCATTGGTTCTTTTCTTAAAAGTGAAACGAATACGAGGCGGTGTACAAAAAACAGTTAAAGCCGCTATGCTGCCCATGTGGGAAAAGAATGAGCTAAAGGGAAATAAGGTATTCGTCAAAGTTAATCTTATTTCCTCAGAGTACGTCCCTGGACAGTGCACATCTCCTATGGTTTTAGATGAAGTTTTAAAAGAGTTAACTGAACGTGGTTATGATGTAACTCTTGGTGATGCAGATCTTGCGGCAGCGCGACAATGCAACAAAGCTGCTGAAGTTTGGGGGCATAAGAAACTCGCTAGAAAATATGGTGCGCGTTTTCAAAATCTTTCAGAGGATAAGTTGATTAGAGTTAAATTAAATGGCAAAGTTTTCAAAACATTAGATGTCCCCGAATCTATTCTCAAAGCAGATAGTATCGTTAACTTGCCGGTAATGAAGACACACTGCCTCACTGGCTTAACCTGTTCTCTAAAACATTTTTGGGGCGTCGTCCCTAGAGTACGGCACCAATATCATCTGGTTGTCAACGATGCAATTGCAGATATAACGAGTTTTTTAAAACCTAAGATTGCGTACACGATAGTAGACGGCACCATTGCTATGGAAGGTAATGGGCCTCGTACGGGGATGCCGAAAATATGTAATGTAATATTGGCTTCCACCGACCCTGTGGCCTTAGATGCAGTTGTTGCAGAGTATATGGGAATGCCAACTCCTAAACACGTAAAAACTAGTGCGAAACGCGGTGTAGGCGTACTTGACTACACTCTGCAAGGCGATGAGTTCAAATCAAATCCCTTTATCTTGCCAGAACCAGATAAACAACCAATTTTCAAGTGGGAGATGGCGTTTCGTAAATCTATCTTCAAGTCAATTATGTTCGACACATCTCTGTTTGAGATATTTGCTTGGATCGCCACTAAGTATAATAGCTTTTGGTATTACAGACGCGAAGGAATAAGTTACACGGAGAAAATTGCAGATACGTGGTATGCCCGAGAATTGGCGCAATTTTTAACTTTCTAGAGGTCTTGACTTGGCGAAAGCTGTTGTTCTAGGAGGCGGCTTATCTGGTTTAATAGCTGCCTCGACGCTCTCCGAAAATGGCTTTAAAACTGTTTTGCTGGAAAAAAATGGCACACTTGGTGGTTTGGCATCAAGTTATTTAATAGATGGAGAACATATTCCTAAAACGTATCACCATGTCATGTATGGCGACAGCGTCACTCTAAAGACTATCCGTGATCTAGGTTTAGAAAGCGATTTGTATTGGAGGAAATTGAAGGTTGGTTTCTATTCTCAAGGGAAATCTTATGATTTTTCTTCTCCTTTGTCAATTCTGAAATTCAAACCTCTGAGCTTTTGGGGGCGAATAAAATTTGGCTTGTTGGTTTTTAAGGCGCGACAAAAAATGGATTGGCAGGAACTGGAAGGAGTAGACGTTGAGAACTACTGCAAAGCTACTGCGGGCGAAGAGGCTTACAAGCTGATAAACTACATCGTACAAGCGAAGTTTGCCGAACCTCCAAATAATGTATCTGCAGCGTGGTTAATGAGTCGTTTTGGGCACGAATCAAAATCAGTTAGTGACCGATTCGGTTATGTAAGCGGCGGCATTGAGAAAATTGTAACAGGACTTGCGATGCGATGCCAAAAAAACGATGGCGTTGTAAAAACTGGAGCCAAGGTCACCAGCGTTGTAATAAAGAAGGGAAAGGTAAAAAAGGTAAAATATGCGGAAAAAGGAAGAACTCAAGAAATCACGACTGACATAGTTATCAGCACATTGCCTATTCCTGTACTTTTAAAAGTCGTCAAAGATCTGCCGCAGGAATACCGGAAATCGTTAGAAAACATCGAATACAAATCATCACTCTGCGCAGCATTAGCTTTGTCTGAAAGACTCAGTCTATTCTACTGGCTAAATATAATGGATTTAGAAAAGTATCCTTTTGTAGGAGTCTTCGAGCATGGACATTTGAATACAGAGTTAAAACATCCTAGTTTAATGTTTGTCGTGAAATATTTGAATTCCACAGATGACTTCTGGCAAAAATCTGACAAAGAGATAGTAGAGGAATTCTTGCCGCATCTTAGCGACATTTTTGACTGTGATGTAAGAGAAAAGCTGCTATGGTGGCGCCTTCATAGAGCACAATACTCTACACCTCTGTTTATCCCCGATTACGGTAAACATATGCCTGAAGCTAAGTCCCCGGTAAAAGGATTATACACAGGTGGCATCTCTCGAACGTATCCGAGAGATCGTTATATGGGAACGGCTCTCAAAACAGGTATAGATGCAGCGCAAGCCGCTTTGCTCAACCATGAATGACTGGGAGTCATATTGACTGCAAAAACCAACACAAAACCTGTTTTGACAGAGTTAGTTTCAGTGATAATGCCTGCTTATAATGGGGAAAAAACCATATGTAATAGTATCGAATCCGTCTTAAATCAAACTTACAAACCCATCGAACTGATTATCATCGATGACGCAAGTAAAGACACCACCTTCGAAAAAATAAACGAATGCAAACACGAAGATAACATTGCTTTTTATAGAGTAATTAAACACGACAGGAATCTTGGGCTTGCAGCAACATTGAATCATGGAATAAAAGAATCACATGGAAAATATGTTGTAATACTACATCAAGACTGCGTATTTGCTGACAAAAATTGGATAATCAACGCTTTAGAATACTTTGCCAACAGCAAAGTAGCTGTTGTAACAGGTTATTATGGAATTCCCCCTAAAAAACTAAATTTTTTCGCAAAAGCCTTCGGTATATTTCGAAGACAATACCATGCCGCAAACCTTAAACAGGTTGAAGAAGAGGTAACGTTTTCCGAGGGGAAATGTGATGTATACAGGAAAGACGTTTTGGAAAAAATCGGAGGTTTTCCTGAGAGATTTAGAATTGCTGGGGAAGACCTTTTCGTATCCTACAAAATACGCCAACAAGGATTTCTGATATTGAAAAGCTACAGACTTCCTGTCATACAGAAGTTTGGGCCAGCTGCAGATAATTTGTCTAAAAATCTGCGGAAAGAATTTGTCTTTGGGAAAGCTATGGGCGGTATTTTCCTGATGTTTAAAGCATTCTTGTTTAAGAAAATGAGAGTTTCAAAGTATTCGAGGATTAGGTCTCTGCAGCGGGCTAGCCAACCTCTCTTTGCTATGGCTTTCATTCTACTGCTACTCTCAGCGATAGTTCTCACAAGTCTGACGATTTTTTGGTTAACAATCATAGTATTAGTCATTAGATATCTTTTCTATGTCGCTACAATCTGGAACGAATTACTTAGTATGTCAGAAGTATTCGGTAAAAGCAAAGGGGTCTCTTTCTTGGAGTCTTTGCTTATAGCAGCTTTAGGGCTAGTGATAGACTTTGTTTACAGTCTTGGTCTTTTGTACGGCTTAATTTTATATACTATTGGCACAAGATTATGATAGCCCATAGACTTATTCAGGGAAGTTGGTCCAAGTGTCTGATAGTGAACCGTGATGAAAAAATTGAAAATGTCTTTCAGACACATTTTAAGTTTCATCGATTTTCTAAAGAAGATACATCCTAAATATATGGCATTGCTTTTCATACTAATGATCGCATCGATTCTAGTCTCTGTTATGACCATGTCTAGATATCTATGGGGTAGTCCCTTTGAAGAATATACACAAGTTAATGGCATTCAAACGTATTTTACATCCACGAATGATGAAGGAAACATTTCTATTACTCAAGATAGTGTCAGGCTAGAGGCAAAGAATAACTCGTTTCCAAAGGCATTTGTTTATGCTGCCGCCAATGATTTTATATGGAACTTCTCTGCAATCCCATTATTATCATCTGGTTTTTCCTATCCTATCTATTTCTCAGTAGAGTGGATACATGGAAGTATTTCTGTGTGGGCTGAGACGGAAAGTGGTTGGTATTACAACTTCATTTCAGGCGGAAATTTCGTGCAAAATAACGCTTCAATAGGAGGGGGACCCATAAATATTGGCTCGAAATATAACGTTGAAATAGAATGGAACGAACAAATCGAGCATATTTTAGTGACTTTCTCAATTGAAAATGAAACAGGCGCTAAAGAATTTCACGTTAATATACCTGAGGTTGGTCTTTCTCCGGCTCTAAGCCTTCAAGCATGGGCAAACTATGATGCCCACGTTGCGGTTTATTATGTGCAAAGCTCGTTCTTGACTTATAATTCAAGATATTCAGAAGAATCATATGTTGCAACAGTAGCTTCTATTTTTGGGAGTATCATTTTCACAATTCTGACCGTTTTGGTATTTGTTTCCCAATCTGACAGATTTTATCCTTTATTGAATTCGTCTTTAAAACTAGGAGTTCAGAGATTAAACGGCACCATTAGGCGTATATACAGTTTCTTCATAATATATGTTAAGGAAAACAAATCTTTCGTCTACTTACTCGCGTTTTTTGCGGTTTTGCGAATCATCTTAGCAATATCTTTGCCTGCCCACTGGTTCGACATGTATGCGTTCAGGGCTTGGTGTCAAGTAATTAATGAGAAAGGGTTGTTAAGCATTTATCCTGAAACTGCTGTGTTGCCTCCAATTCACTTTATTCGACCTGTCTATCCTTATCCGCCAGTAATAGCATACTTTTTCTTTCTAATTACGCAAGTTCTTCCGACAAACATTCCAAACTCTGAGGTTCTACCTGCATTGCTTAAAGTTCCTCCGATTTTAGCAGAATTGGCATTAGCATGGGTGACATTTACTGTTGTCAAACGATGGAAGGGACATAAATTTGGACTTGCCGCTGCTACGTTAACTATGCTGAACGTCGTCAATTCTAGTGTATGGGGACAATACGAGTCTGTCATTGCACTATTCATGGTGTTAGCTGTTTGGTTTGTCGTAACAAAACACGTCGAATTAGGTTGGATGTCTGCAGCTTTAGCTGTAGCAACAAAATCAACTGCTCTTCCATTTGTCCCAGCGGTTCTTTTAGTGAGCATAAAAAAGTGGGGTTTTTTCCGCACCTTGGTGGGCATAGGAATATTTAGCCTTACTACGATAATTGTTTGGGCGCCTTTCTTACTGAGCGGATATTCCTTGAATTTTGTTTTGTGGCAATTTGGCTTTGGTCTTTTTTCCAGCCGCGGAGCATTTACTCCCGCATCTTCGGAGATCACCAAGACTACTGTTTTTGCATTAAATATATGGCCACTCATCAATTTGGTGATAGATAGAGTTCCACCAGGAATTAGTGCTTTGGCAACTGTGTCAGACAACAAACCAAACCAGTTTCTCTTTCTCAGCTATTATCAACTTGGTATTTTGTTGTTCGCGGTTCTCTATATTCTCATTCTTTACAGTCTTCTGAAAGACACAAATAGTCAAGGCATAATGGGAAAATTCGGCTTGCTCTTGTTTGTGTTTTACATGATTCCTACAAGAATGCACGAGCGTTACATGTATCTTGCTTTATCTTTTCTTCCTCTTGCTTACGGCAGTGCAGCCTATATCAAAAAGTTCTCTATACTTTTGCTAGTTACTTTTTCCATTAACCTATTCTCAGCTCTTTCAGAACAATGGACTCCTTCAAACGTTTTAAATATCTTTGGAAGCTTTTCTTTTGTGGGAAATGTGGGGATACTATGTCTAACCCTGATCAACATCTCGGTTCTCATTACATGGCTATATCAACTCATCAAGGAGATAAAATAAATAATCGCCGACATTTAAACCATGCTTGCATCCTTGAAAGTGGTTGTTGGCGTTTGCATTTGGTCTTGGGTGAAAAATAGTGCCAAAAAGAAAGATCGTGCTTATTTCATCTTCTCCTTTTCCTCATGGCGATAATATTACTGATGGGCCTGGTTATAGAGCATGGAATCTCTTTCAAAGATTTTCCAATAAACACGAAATTGTTATTCTGAGTCTCTACGAAAGTTATCATAAAAACATAGAAAAGGAGTTTACTGTATCTGAGGACAACTACTTAATTAAATGCATATCACATAAACCTAAAAAAGTTGCAAAGGCTGTGTCTGACGAGAGGCCAGACACTCTATATCTCCCTTGGTCAGCAACACCATTTATAGCGCGAGTAACACAGAAAATTCCAACTATTGTGGATTATGTGGGTGCCACGCTTTTAGAACAATTGACATCTTTCGGAACTGTCCCAACTGACTTTCTTCGCTTGAAGATGAAGTCTTTTTGGATTGGAGATTTCTTAATGACCGCGGGTTCAAGGGAAAGATATTACTTGATCGGACTCCTTGTTAGTTCTAAGAGACTCTGCAGTCTCAAACGAAAACTCTCCGCTTCTCTTATCCACCATATCCCTATGACTCCCCCTTCAGTTCCTCCAGTATCACGAAAAATGGTCATAGATAAACAAAGAGGTGAGCTGGTGATATTAATAGCCGGGGCTTTCTTGCCATGGTATGACTATCAAACTTTGTTCAGAGCCCTCAATACTTTGGTCAAAAAAGGTCGGAAAAATTTTAAATGTGTTTTTTTTGGAGGCAATCCGAGAAACAAGCATTTTGAAAAGCTAATCTTGAGGATGGGTTATAATTCGCTCTTGAAAAATAACTTGGTCTTCACTGGTATAGTGCCTTTTAAGGAGCGAGGGAATTACTATCTTCAATCCGATGTTGCCGTTAATATCCCTTGCAACACAGTAGAAGATGAGCTAAGCGTAAGAACAAGAATAATGGACTATGTTTGGGCAAATCTTCCAATAATAACACCCGCAAGGGATGAACATTCTGAGATGGTTATTAACAATGGTGGCGGGTTCAAGTATCTCGGAAGTGACCCTGTAAGCCTCTCGACAGTATTGCAGAAGCTAATGGACAAACAGGGATTTCAAAAGATAACGAAGGCAAAGAAAAACATGAAAGAGATTTATCAGAAAACTCTAGACATAGAAAATGCGCTGAAACCTTTAGAGACGTTTATTAATGAACCATATGTAGATCCTGCAAGGTCATCTCCACGACAATTTCTGCCCGAAGTACTTTTATGGGGAAGAGATGTTTTGCGTTGGCTAAAACGAGGGGCTGTACAATAGCAAAGATGAGAAATCGAATATGCACAAGCGTTACTATTTCAGAGTTTCAAAGACTCTAATAAATCAAAGATTTATGATAATATCACAGAGATTCTGACTTTTTTTCTCTAGATGTACACACGCCTAATTTTGTTTTGGTAATGTACGATAAGAATCCTTGAAATTCCGCTTTCGTAAGCTTTGACTTACCCTTCTTCCTATTTTCAAATACTATCGGTATTTCTATGACTTTGAAACCTCGGGTCCACGCTTGTTTGACTGTTTCGATTTGTATCTCATATGTTTGACTGTGAAGATGACCAATCACATTTTTTACGTAATTCTTAGAGTAGCATCTGAAACCACTTGTACAATCACGTATCCTCATTCCAACCATCGTAGCAGCAATGAAATTCGCCACCCGACTAATTAGCCTCCGCAGAATGTGCCACCCGACAATTCTACTACCTTCTTTATATCTGCTTCCAATAACCAAGTCATAGCCTTTCTCAGCGGTTGCAAGTAGCTTCGGTATGGCTTGCGGATTATGAGAGTAATCTGCGTCCATTGTAATAATATAATAAGGCGGGTTCTTCAAAGATAAGATTACCTTGAACCCATCTGTAATGGCAGTTCCCAACCCAAGTTTGGCAGGTCTTGTAAAAACTAGAATATTTTCATATTCCTTCTTTAGTTCCTCTACAATGCTTGCTGTCCCATCATGACTAGAATCGTCTATTACGACGATTAAAGAATCCGGTTTCAAGCTTTTGATTTCCCTTATGAGGCTTTCAATGTTGCCTGCTTCACAATATGTAGGGAGCATAATAGCGACAGACGGTTTTTTCTTTGATGCTTTATCTATTGAAGACAACTCGCAAGAACCTCGCTCCTTTATGCTAGGGGGCAGTGCTATTTGGCTCACTTCTTTCACCTATTTCTGGGAAACGAACTTTCTTAATGAAGCTTTTTAATGGTTAGTGTTGTTATATATGTTTGTTTATAATAGTTGCGCACACACAATCTGGGCGAACCACGTTTTACTTTCCTAACTAAACGTTTTTCCTTAGTTTTCTCTTATAGCATACTACTGGGCTCCACGCTTTTCTGCAGTCTTCATCAGAGTTGATGCATACGCCATGAGTTTGAAGTGTAGAGCATTTTGGGGGTCTGTATTTTGTTCTGGACCCCCTTTGACCTGCAATATGTTCAACTTGGTATCGTGTAAGGCGCTCGTTGAAGTCGGAAAGCGTTCGAAAGAGGTCTACGATGTTTTCAGCGGTCATACCGATATTTACTAGGAACGTGGTTAGAGTAAAGCGGCCTATGTGGGAGAGGTGGTGGCCACTGGATATGGAGTTGTAGAGTGCTTTTATGCATGGCGGGAAGGCTTCGAAGTCTACTGTCTTTGGATATTCTTCTATTTTGATTGCTCCTTTGCGGGCTGTGAACGTGTTTTTAAGTTTCTCAACTGCAGCTTTGACTTCTGGGGGCAATGAGCTGACTTTTGTGTCAAGCTTTGACTCTATATATTTTCGTATTTCTTCTTGAAGGAGGCGGCAGGCTTCGCGTTGGGTTAGGTAGATTTCGCCTTTGTCGAGTTGTCTGTTTATGAGTTTCCATTCTGGCTGTTGAAGGGTTGTAGTGTTTGGCAGGTAATGTGTGAAGTGGAGCTTGAAGTTTTGGGGGATTTTGGTTTGTGTTTGGGAGAGTTTCCATTTGAAGTATTTTGCTATTTGGAGGATTTTTTGTGGTTTTTCTTGTTTTAGGTGTTCGTAGATTTTTTTGGCTTCGTGGAGAGCATATCTTTTTTTGAGGTATTTGTCATTGATGGCTGCTACCATCATTATTGCTACGGGGAATGAGGCGGTTTCTATGTCGCGGTTTTTTAGTCGGTGTGGTGGGATATCCTCAAAAGATGCGGTTATGCGTTGTTCAGCATGTTTTATGACTGCTGGTGTTTCTGTTAGTTCTTGTATTGTTAAGTCTAGTTGTTTGATGTCGTTTGCTGCTTGGGGAAGAAAGGGATATTTAGCTAGGTCGTCTTTTGTGAGGGACATGCGCCTATTCTACTTCTATGCGTGGGGCTAGGTAGAACGTGAGTTTTCCTTCTTTTGGCTGTTGGAAGTCAATTTGTATAGGCATGTCGTTAGCGAATTGGAGTGCGGCGATTTCGCTTGTGGCTGAGGCGGCTTTGATTATTTCGGCGAGATAGCTGAGGCTGTAGGTTGCTTTGGCTGGTTCTTGGGTTTGGAGGTCTAGGAGTGCGTCGCTTCCTTTTTGGAGTGTTATGGTAGCGCCCATGAGGTCTCCTGTGGCTTGGAGGGTTAGCTTCTCAACATCTGCTTCGATGCGGACGTGGTCGCTTACGAGTTGGGCGTCTTCGATGGCTTGGCGTAAGCCGTCTGTTGTAGTTTTGGCGGTGGTTTTGAAGGTTATTTTTGGGATTGGGACTTCTGCTTCTTGGGGTTCAAGAGTGGGCATGTTGAAGGTACGGGTGTAGCGTCCGGTGATGCTGATTTGTAGTCGGGCGGTTTCGGGGTTTAGGCTCAGTTCGATGGTTTCGTCTTTTGCAGTTCTACGTAGGAGTTTGAGGAGTTCAGTTATGTTTATGCACATTTTTTGGGGTTGGTCGCATTGGTATTCGTCGAAGATTGTTTTTGGCCAGTGGAAGTCTATCATGGCTACTCTTGAGGGATCCATGGCGCGGAGTTGGATGTTTTCTGGTGTGAGGTTGAAGGTGGCTTCGTCTACGAGGATGGCTATGGCTTGGAACATGTCTCGCAGGAGTTTGGCGTCGGTCATTTTAACCTTAAACAATGTAAATATCACACCTTGTCTAGTGGTTAGGTATGTGTAAAACAGCCAAATAAAAGCATATTGCTCCAAGTTTTTATCTAGGGATAATTATCTTGTTGTTTTCAAGCATTATTCAAATGATGAGAAATCAGAAGGTTATACGGCTGCGAGTTTGTCTCGCTTGTCAAGTAGGAAAATTCGTGCTTAGATCAGTCTACTGTCTATTTTGTCACTAATAGGATGCGGTATTACTGTGCCTTGCCACCATTTGTTTATGCGTAAAACTTGTTCCGTTTTACTCTTCTTTTCTTTGCACTAGAATAAACTTGTTCTCATCTGGATCAAGAAAAGCTGCCGTCCTGCCACCCCAATACTGATCTTTCGGCTCACTAACAAACCGTACACCCTTCGCCCTCAACCTCTCATAAACCCCATCCACGTCGTCAACAAGCATAAAAATGTCCGGAACACCCTCCTTACTTACTCCTTTGCCACCTTTCTTGCCTCCGGGACCAAAAGCCAACTCCACGCCACCCACATCAAAAATCACATAATTCGCCCATTCCCCAGTCTTCCTCAATCCCAGCACCTCCTCATAAAACCTAGCCGTCTCCTTCAAATCAGAAACAGCAAAAGCAACATGATTAATCCTCCTAATCACAGACCCTCACCTCCCTCAAACCAAAAACAACCCAAACTATAATCAAACCACACTAAAAACCCATCCACCAACCACAAACCAACCAACCACCCCATATTAGAAACCTAATAGAACACTCTATCCACTACCTCCTAATAGAATAGTCCCTCCACTGCGCAAAACACACGCTCTAAACCCTAAACGCTATGTATACTCCCTAAACGTAAAGCCACACTCAGTACACCTAAAAAACTGCGTCGACGACTCATCACTCCCCCGCGTCTGTACCTGCCAAACAAAAGCCAAATTATTCCCACACTTAGGACACTCCACCCTCATAGTAGGCAAAGTCCGCAACTTCTGCGCCTCCTTACCAATCACAGCAATAGACTCCTGAAAAGGCTTCGACTCCTTCGTAACAAAAGGAACAAAAGTCTTTCCCCCACCCTCCCTCTTCTTCTTAAAACCACACTTCGGACAAACCCAAACCACATCCTTATCACTTTCTTGCTTTTTAGGCACAAGCCTCTTCCCGCACTTCACACAAAACTCCAAGACCTCTTCACCATATCCGTCTCTTTCCCCTCACAACCGACTCTTAAAAATCTTTTCCAGCCCAAATAAAGATTCCCACTACTCCTGCAACGGTCCAGTCAACCCAGAAGCAATCAAATGCGCCACCCGCAATGCCTCAGGAATGTTACTTCGAGTAGCAGTACTCTTCACAATTCTCTTTGCAACATCAGCCCCAAACCCCGTCACTTGCATAAAAACTGCCTCCTCCTTTTTCCTAGTAGATACTCTAATAATTCTATCCGCATTTTTAATTGCCTTCCATCTTTCCTCTGCAAACGGTAAATTCCCTAGCGCCCTCCGGATGTCATCGAGATCAGGCTTCTCCCGTGTAACCGCAATAACAGGCAAACCAGTCTTCTCAAAAAGCCTTAACGTATCAACAACATTAAATCCCGCAAAAGTTACCCCGTCTAACATAATCACCCTCAACTGCCCATAATGCGGCGAACTCATTATCATACTTGCAATCTTCTCAGTTGCATCCATGCCATCAACCTCAACCTGCGTTCGCATGACCCCATCAAGCCAATATCCACCTCTAAAAACAATCCCGACAACATCACATTTCCCCCACGTATGAGGAACAAAAAAACCATCATCAACGCCCACAACCCTAATCTCAGGCTTCACAGAACGAAATTTTGCATTCCTCACTCGCAGCACCCTCTCTTACTCTTCGCAACAGCCAAAGAATAAGCGTTATTATTTAAAGTTGCTTTACAAACAGTTGATGAGCAATATGCCAAATCAAAGAAAAAACAAACGTTTTCCCATCGCAACCTCCTACAAAACTATACAAGAAATCCTTACCGACCACAACCTCGCAACCCTCGGTGACGCCTACACCAACCTAGTCTACTCCATCTATCTTTCTATAAAAACTGGAAAACCAACTGGAGCAAAAGCCAACAGCCACATGCTTTCTAAAGCCCTAAAACAAGCAGAACTAAGAGAACTCATGCCTTCAAGAGTAGACCGCCATAAACAAGCAGACGCTGCAGAAGCATTACTAGTCTACGTCTGGTTACTAGGCTTAACAACAATCACAGAAAGCGTAAACACGTTGACAAATTATAAAGACGTTGCTGAAGCGTTCGGTTCTCTTCTTTCTGACGCAAAGAAAAAACTTGACTTATAACCCTGACTTTGCTAACTTTGCCATTCTTTTAAAGCTTTGTCAAACGCTACTCTAAACGCTTCAGTGTCCTTCTGCACCTCTTTCACAGCGTTCCGAAGCACAATTTCTGGTTTGCTCTGTGTTTTTGTGCGAAGATAAACCACAGGATTTGCAGTGAGAGGATGCGGAATGTTGTAGCCAGCCAGATCCACTTTTTTATTTTTAAGCAGTGCTTTTTGAACAACGTTACAAAACGTGTGGCCCTCTCCATCAATTTCTATCTTCAACTCATTTTTCGTCTTTTTCAAAATCTTGACTTTCATCGTCATTCTCCCTCTTTCTAAAAGACTGCTTTATCGTAATCTACCGCAATTCGGCGCTTTTCAATTTTTCCACAGTTGGGACAAACCATTCTATAACGCTTTTGCTGTAGCATATGTCCACATCGCGAACAGAAGGCGTATAAAACGCCAAGGTTTTTGTCAGTTGTTGAGAGATGGTAAACTCGGTTTTTTTCGCTTATCACCTTTGTACGGATTATGTCTCCTGGTTTACACGCGTCGTGGATTGAGTCAACGTAAGATGTGCTTATGTCTGAAATGTAAAGCAACCCCGAGAAAACGCCGGACAAATGTTCTTTTCCTATTTTGAATATCCGTACAATCGCGGTTTTGTTTTGAAGGTTTGAAACTTGACCAGTTACAATGCTTCCAACTTTTGGTATTCTTACTTCACGAACTAGCGGGTAAATTGAAACTGTTTTGTTTTGTAAATCTAGAAGCGTGCGTCCACTAACCTTGGCGTAGATTCTTCCTTGCTCTACGTAGGTGCCTTGACCTGGCGTGAATTCCTCAATTACTCCTAAACGGTCTCCTGGAACAACGAACTGTCCGCTCTGTCGTTTTGAACGAGGTTCACTCATATTATTTTTCTCTCCTTTGTTTTTGTGTGCAACTTAAAGGGTTTCAAATAGTTATCTTTAAGCTGGAATGCTCGTTACTTTTCCACCGTGCTCCTCAATAAACCTTTTGATTGAGGAGTAATTGCTAAATTATTATGCGACACTATGAAGACTTCAATAAGAAATCACGCTACCATGACACTCTCAAGGAGATTGATTAAAACAGTGTACGAAGAAGAATACTTTGTTGGTGATCGTAGTCCTATTCTATTTGGTTATGCTCCCATTTTTTATCGAGTGAATGCGTGGTTTAGGTTTCGAAGGATTGAATCGCTAATAAAGAAATATAATGGCAATGGAAGAGTATGAGATGTTGGATGCGCGCTGGGTCATTCTGTAAGCAGGTTTCGGTCGGTAGGACTAAAATCAGCGGGATGCGACATTTCGGCATAGGCAACTAAAAAAGCTAAGAAAATGAACCGCCGCTTAAGCATTGTTAGGGCTGACGCGTTTTTTCTACCATTCAGATCAAAATTGTTCGATATTACAACGGCTTTTGAAACTTTGGAACATTGCTCAAATCTGAATTTGGCTTTGAACGAAATAAAGAGAGTTACCAAGTCTAAGGGCTTAGTGGTTGTTTCTGTTCCTACAACAGATTTAAACGACATGTACGGAGACAAATCTCACATTTGGCACATGTCGCTTAAGGAATGGTTAGACTTATTCAGAAGCTATTTTGGGGTTTTAAGTGTAGATTTTTTCATGAAATTTATAAAATATATTGATGGAAAAACATTCAATACCTCTATCAACTTGAGAAATGAGAAAGATTCATGATTAAGGTTAAGTTTCTTCTTTCTCTATTACGTATAGATCAACGAGAAAGTGATGTCTATTTTTTCTATGAAAATCGAACATGTGCGGAATGGTCATTGGTATAGCGTATGCAGCCTTAATTTTTCCACTATGTCTTTCAATAAGCCTTTTTAAAAATGGAGATGGGGAAACTGGTATAAATCGGGGTTCACGCTTTTTTAGCCCTTTGGCGAATTTTTGATTTTCTCTTGTGCTTTTGTGTAGCGAATAAATGTGCTTGCCTATTTCTAGAGCTTTTTCTAGGAATTTTCGATCAGCTTTTCTCTTTTGCACTCCAAATGGGGGATTTTGCAATATTGTGTCGAATGTTCCTCGGATTGTAGTGACATCGGCGGTTATCCACTGGGTCTTCTCTTTTATGTTTAGTTTTTCAGCGTTTTTCGATGCTGTTTTTGTGGCGACTTTGTCTATGTCCACGCCGACTGTTTCTTTTGCTCCCAGAAGGGCGCTACCTATGGCGAGTCTTCCTGTTCCGCAGCCCAAATCTGCTATGGTTTTGTCTATTATGTGGTTATATGTGTATGCGGCTAGGTATAGTATTTCTGCGGCGGCTTCTGGAGTTATTGTGTATTGTTCCAGATAGGCTTTTGGAGACGGGTGCCGTTCGACTTTTGAAAGTGCAATTTCTAAGTCTAGCTTTCGAACCAGCCTTTTTTGCATAGTTCTTCCCATTGTAACTCGCCTAGGACAACGAACATCTCTTTGGGTGTAAGTAAGGGTTTGCGGAATTTTTTAGCGTCATCTATGGACAGTCTGGGACATGCTGTGTTTATGAAAGCGTCTACTGTTGGAAACTGCATTAGGGCTTCTGGAGTAATTTCCTTCAAAGCTAAAAACGTCGCTTTTTTGCCAGCGTCCTCCACTAGTTTTTTCATTTTTAAGGCTTGGTCGAGTCTTTTCTGTCCAGCTTTTAACCCTATTAGTATGGCGATTTTCTCAGCTTGCTTGGCTTCATGGATGGTTGCCCACCGTCTTTTCAGCATTCTTGCAGTTTCATCCTCTATTGAGAAGGCTCTCTTTTCGTAGGGGTCTGCTACTATTGTAGGTTTTGCTGTAGCTAGAGCTACACCTAATGCGTGAAATTTGCCGCCGCCAACAAAGAGAAAAGCTTCTACTTCCTTTGAAACTGCTTTTGCGTTGCTATAATCGCAGCCGAGAACTTGTCCTGCATACTTCAACCGTCCTGCATCTCCAACTGCGACGGCTTTGCCTGCTTCCAAAAGCACGTTTTTCGCTTCATTAAGTTTGTACACGTGCTGAATGGTTGTTACTAAGCCTATTTTTTTCCACTGTTCAAGATAAGGAACTGTCTTTTTTACAGCGTTTTTGACGGAGCTTTTTGCTTTTGCTTCGATGTAAAGTGTTGAAACTGCGGCTTGTTTTAGCATCGCACTGTGACCGTAGTGAACGATGAGGTCTGCGCCTAACCTCTCTGCTTCAACTATTGCCAAGTCACAAGCGCCATAGCAAGGGTCTGCGGAGACAATTGCGAGAGCGCCAGCTCTTTCAACTATGGCAGCTAGTCTTGGACCATGAGGCTTCAACCCTTCAGGAAGTTGTATAAGAACTAGTTTGGCTCTTCTTTTTCGAACTTCCCTTTCTAGTCGTTTTTCTTCTAGGTCAAATGTTGAGGATGGCATTTGTGCTTTCTCTTTAGAAGGAAATAACCTTTGAAAAGGGAAGAGACAGAAAATCTCAGCTAAGGGGCCATTCAAGGTCACGTGAAGCTTTTTGTTTTTGTTTTTCTTGCCATTGTTCTCGGCTCTTTATCGACTGCTCTAATAGGATTTTCTGTTCAACACTTGCAACCAATTTTCTGGTGCTTATTACAGCGTCGTTGTTAACGGAAATGCTGTCTATACCGCAGCGAACTAGGAATTCAGTAAAGTCTGGCAGATTTGAGGGGCCTTCGCCGCAAATTGAAACTGTAACTCCGTTCTCGTGGGCTACCTTGATCAAATGTGCAATTATGCGTTTGATTGCTGGGTCTCGTTCATCGAAATAACCCATTTGTCCAAGTCTCTCAGAATCTCGATCTATCATTAAGATGCCTTGGGTCATGTCGTTTGAGCCTATGGAAAAGCCATTGCAGAGCTTTGAGAACTCGTCTGCCATTATCGCTATTGACGGGGTCTCAGCCATGAACCATACTTGAAAGTCTCTAGAACTCTCCAACCCTTCCTCTTTCATGATTCCGAGGCACTTCTTGGCTTCCCACAAAGTTCTTATTACGGGAAGCATGACCCAGACGTTCTTAAGCCTCCACTCTTCACGGCATTTGCGAATGGCTTGGCACTCTAATCTGAAGGCTTTCTCGTACCACTGGCTTATGTAGCGGCTTGCTCCTCGCCAACCAAGCATTGGATTGGCTTCCTCAATTTCGTATTCTTTGCCACCTTTCAAATCTCGATATTCATTTGTTTTGAAGTCGCTAAACCTAACAACCACTGGTCGGGGCTGAATTGCACTTGCAACTCTGGCTATGCCTTTCGCCAGCTTGTTAACAAATTTATCTCCTTCACCTTTTTCAAGCAAGTAGAGTGGATGTTCACCGATGTCGCTAACAATGAACTCAATACGCATAAGCCCTATGCCGTCAAAAGGCAAATCTTTGTATGCATCGATTTTTTCTGGGACTCCAAGGTTCATGTAAATCTTTGTGGCAGTTACGGGTGCAGACTGGACCACAGAAGCATAATCCATGCTGACTATTGGAGCTGCAGTTTCTTCAAGCCTCTCTAATATGCCTTCATAAACTACGCCGCTTCGAGCGTCAACAGTATATTCCCTGCCTGTTACCATCGTTTTGGTCGCTGTCTCCGCACCTACGATGCACGGTATACCTAGCTCACGGCTTACAATCGCTGCGTGAGCCGTAACGCCGCCTTTATCTGTTACTATAGCGCTGGCAAGTTTCATGAAAGGCACAAAATCAGGGTTCGTCATAGTTGCAACAAGTATGTCTCCTTTTTTAATCAGCCTTGAAGCGTCTTCAGGTGTGAAAACAACCTTTGCCACACCAAACCCTATATCCCTCCTGCCCGCTGCAATACCTCTGGCTACAACTTCCATTTCTGAGAGCTGTTTTGGGGTTCCAATTGCTTCGATTCCCGTTTCTTTCTCTTCTACGCTCCAAACGGTTTCCGGTCTCGACTGTACAATGAAAACATTCTCAGGAAACGGTATATTACGGTCTATAGCCCATTCGATGTCTTGAGGCTTGCCATAATGCTGGTCGATTTGACTGCCTAGTTGAGCCAGCCTTCTAGTTTCCTCGTCTGTAATGCATGGCTTTTTCTGTCTCTCTAAAGACACCTCAGCATGCTCTGTTTTTCCGGTTTCTGGGTTGCGAATATACTCCACTGTTTTCTTAGCTATCCTTTGTTCAATTATTTCAAATGTTTGTTTGTCTACTACAAAATGATCAGGGGTTTCCGCGCCTGAGACAACTGCTTCACCGAGGCCCCAAGTACCTTCGATGATTATTTGGTTTCGATCGCCAGTCACTGGGTTTATCGTGAATATAACGCCTGCTGAGCGGGCGTCCACCATTTTTTGAACACCTACACTTATTAGGACTTGTTCATGTTTGAACCCTTTTTTAGTTCGATAAAAAATAGCCCTTGTGGTGAAAAGGCTTGACCAACATTTAATCGTTTTCTCAATCAGTTCGTCAGGCTCTTTTACGTTGAGGTATGTTTCTTGTTGTCCAGCAAAAGAAGCATCTGGCAAATCTTCAGCAGTTGCGCTAGAGCGAACAGCCACAGAGAGGTTTGTGGAGTTTGTTCTATCGCTTAGTTTCTGATAAGCATCTCTGATTGCTTCCTCTATTTCTTTAGGCATTCCAGCTGCTTCGATGAGTTTTCTGATTTTATTGGAGGCTTCTGCATATTGTTTAGGGTCGTCAGTGTCAATAACGGTTTCTTTAATGATTTGGTAAATTCCTCGAGCAATGTTTGTTTCGGTAATGAACCTCTGGTATGCTTGAGCTGTTATTGCGAACCCTGGTGGAACAGGAATTTTTGCTTGTGTCATTTCCCCTAGGTTTGCGTTTTTGCCGCCGACTGTTGGAATGTCGTTTTTTGTTAGTTCTTCGAACCACAGTACGAGTTTTTCTTCTCTTGATGTGCTCATAGTTGTTAGTCCCCTGTTTTTTCTATTGTTACGCGGCAGGGCATTGGGAGTTTTGCTTTGCTGCGTTTTAAGGCTTGTTTTGCGGTTTCTATGGAGTCCTCGTTTACGCCTATTACTATTATAGGCTGGTTGGTTTTCACTCGTGCTGCTGTTGCTATGGGTTTTCCGAAGGCTCGGCGCATACCGTCTTGCAGTCTGTCTGCGTGGGCGCCGAATATCATTTTGTTTTCTCTGAGGATTGCATGTGGATAAGGCATGATTCGCAGGAAGTAGTTGCTTCCAAGTTTTGTTGATAAGTGGCGGTTTGAGGCTATTCTTGCAGCTTCTAGAGCGTTGTGGCGGACTTGCGCGTTTTCTAGGGCGATTAGTTTAGCTTTGATTGGGAATTTTGTTTCTGTGTCGCCCATGGTGAATTTGGTGATTTTTGATGGGGGTGAGCTTTTGGTATATTCTTTTCTTGTGCAAGGTTGACCTTTTACTTCTCGGTAGTTTTTGGCTTTCACTGCTGTTTTCCCCTCTGCATAGCGATTTTGGTAATATTTAAAGCGTTTGTTGTGATAGTTTGTTATGTCAGTTATGAATTGAAAATATGGATTTTTGCGTCAAGTTAGGTTATGGGGTTGTTGGCGTGTTTTTGAACCATTTTTTTGTTAGTTCTTCGTAGTTTGGGAAGACTTTTTTTAGGATGGGGATGTACATTTGTATTTCTTCTTCTGTGAGGTATTGGAATTGGTATTGTCCTGTGTAGGGGGATGGGGTGCCTTGGCGGGTTATGAATTCGATGTGCATGAAGGGGTCGCCTCGTTTTATTGTGATGGAACGGCGGTCGTTGCTGAGGTTTACGATTTCTAGTGCTAGTCTGCCTATGAAGCCGCTGTGGACTTTTGCGGCGTTGAGGAAGCTTAGTCCCATGCGTCCATATTTGCTTTTGGCTGTTAGGTGGGCGACGAGGTTGGGTGGCGTGAAGATTATTTCGTGGCTTGTGATGTTTTGGTGTTCTAGGTAGTTTAGGGTGGTTTCTTCTTTGACTGTTAGGACGTAGCTGTCGCCATCGAGGAGGCTGTGGTCGTAGGGATAGATTATGTGGTATTGTTGTATGAGGTTTTGGAGTTTGTTTTTGCCTAAGATGCACATGGTTTGTTGGTGCGCTCCTGTTGTTTGTAGTCTGTATTTGTGGCTTTTAAGAGTGTGTGTTTGGCGCTAGGAGTAGACTGCTCCATTAGGAACTAAATATGAATGCGGGGCTTGAGTGTGTGTCTCTTAGGCCCTCTCTAAGTGTTGAAAGAATGGCTTTTATAATCTAAGTGCATGACCTCGACAAAACATCTATTTTTCTCTGGATCAGCATCAAGAGTATGAGCCAGAAAAACAACTTTAAATGCCATTCTTATCAACTCCATTATTCAATCAAAATCACTATTTTCATAAAGCCTTTGCGCGCGTATTATTGTTACAATTTTGACTTCATTGTGTATTTGTAAATTATAATGCTCCCTAAACTCACACTCAGGTATACTGCGAAGTTTGCAACAGGAGCATTGAAGAATATTGCAGGGGACCAGCTGGGAATCCATGTCCACCATCCTAGGTGAAAGGCTAAGAATTCGAGGGGTAAGTCGATGATTATACCTGTCAAAAGCCCAGCAACCCAACCGAATTTCTTGTAAACAACCCATGATGTGTGACCTATTGCAATCCAAGAAGCGATGATGATCATGGGCACATTGAAGATATTGAAGAAGTTGTCAGCGTAAACGTACATATTTAGTGAGATTCCCGTCCATTCTATGGCTATAGCAGTAATGGCGAAGATGGTGTTCACAGCCAGGAACCTTTTTTTCTGAAGTGTAGATCCACGCTTCATTTCTGGTCACGGTCTCCAAAATCTTATGCTTAGCGTAACGTAGTGGTAACTAAGAATATATCGATATCTATGAATCCATCATTCCATGCTTTCCAGAATGCTCATTTCTTAGAATTTATATGCGCGCGCTGGTCTACTCATACCCGGGCGGCGCGCTTCGTGCGCTTTCTTTTTTGTAAACCTTCGTTTTACCATGAAAGGTTATAAAGGCGGAAACTTACTTGGACGCTTAGTTTTGACACTATTTGGTTTCAAATAGGCACCAAATAGATCTCGAATATTAATAGTGAGTTGGCGTGCGATATATCGGGTAGATAAGCCCCAAACGGGATTATTTTTATATGCACATTTCTCTTCAGTCTCTACAGTTTAAGTTCTTTGGGCTCCTTTAACAAGGTGTGTCACTTGTTTTGTTTCGTGAGGCTCTTGAGGGCTTCGGCGTATATCTTTACTTTTAGTGTTTCAGCGTTTCTACAGGTCTCTCTTTTGCGTGTTTTCGTTCAGTGCTCTCGAGTTGCTTTACCATAGTCAGAGCTAATTTTTCGAGGGTCGTCGGTGAGACGCCAAAGAAGCAGTGGTGCAACTGGAAAACGATAAAGATTTTTCTTAGATACACAATCTGCGTCTGTATGAAGAATCTCTTAACATCCTTTGGTATGCGATCGTAGTTTACTATGAAGAAGGTTGCTACCGGGCAGTAGAATTTCTGTAGGATGCCATGTTCTTTGGGCTCAACCTTTTGTAAGTAGATGAGTTGAGCCTTCATCAACAGATTGAGGTGGTAGCCGACCGCGGCTCTTGTCAGACCGAGTTCTTTGGAGAGTTGAGCATCTGTCATGGGATGCTCGTACAACAATGTAGAATTTCCGCGCGCGTAAAGTCGGCGAGTAGTCGGATTTTATCGGGGTCATCTACGATGCAAACCGCCATTTTGAAGAGTTTGGACGTACTCTGTTTTTCTCCGTTATCTTTTTTCATGGACTTATGAATTGTATAATGTTTATTTATCCTTTTAATATTAGTGCGTACGCTCGACTTGAGACTCATGTTATTTGCCACCGCTACTTAACCTCCTATGAATGATGTCGAACTTCAACTTCTCATGGTTCATCATCTATCCTTCTTGTGCAAAACAATAACAGCAGGCAAACCGCAGAAAAGAGAATAGAGCATACAATCCTTCCTTCGAAGGCCATGAAGATAGAAATCCGTAGGCGACGCAAGGAGCGCTCAGAGACGTATGACAGTGAGAGTCATTTTCACTTAACCCTCCTTGCGAGGACCCTGAAAGAGCTAATACTAAGAGAAAAGCGAGAAGGCAGACAATGCATAGAACGACAATGCGCGCGAATATTTAACCATTGATTGGCAAAACTACTTGGAGCGTTATGCTTTTATTTTTAGTGGTCACACATACCTAACCACGTAAAGCTAGATTGTTAAATGTTTATATGGTTGGTTTTTGTCTAACCTAAACGCAACAAGCACCGTGCGTGCAAATCATGAACGTCCCCAAAACAATTAACACATACTGCCCAAAATGTAAAACTCACACAGAACACTCTGTAAGCCTCTACAAGGCTGGAAAACGCCGTGCCCTAGCCGTCGGCGCCCGCCGCCACGAAAGAGAAAAACACGGATACGGCGGTCAAGGATGGCCTCTTCAGAAAAAATTCGCCAAAACCACAAAAAAGCAAGTTCTCAAGCTTAAGTGCAAAAAATGCGGCTTCATCATCCAAAAAGAGGGCATGCGCCTAAGAAAACTAACAATCGGAGGTCGAGCCTAAACCGTGAGCACCGACTGGGAGACCCTCATCCCCAATCCCAAATCCTACTTCATCCGCGTACGCTGCCCCGACTGCGGCAACGAACAACTCATCTACAGCAACCCAACAAACACCGTAAAATGCAAAATATGCAAAACCACCCTTGCCACCCCAACAGGAGGCAAAGCGAAAATCAACGGCGAAATCATAGCCATAATGGAGTGAGGCAGCCGCAACAATGCCCTCCCTCCAAAAACCCGAATGGCCAGAAAGAGGCGAACTCGTCCTCGCCACAGTCAAAAAAGTCACCGACTACGGCGCCTACGTCACCCTCGAAGAATACGACAACAAAGAAGGACTCCTCCACCGAAGCGAAATAAGCACAAGCTGGGTCCGCAACATACGCAACCACGTCCGCGAAGGCCAAAAACTCGTCCTCAAAGTCCTCCGCGTCAACCCAAACAAAACACACATAGATCTCTCCCGCAAACGAGTCAACAAACGCGAACGCATAGATAAAATCTACACCTTCAAACACGAACGCAAAGCCGAAACCTTCCTCCGCATCACGGCCGAAAAACTCGGCAAACCGCTCAAAGAAATCATAGAGAAAGCAGCTATACCTATGGAAGAAACCTACGGCGATGTCTATACCGCCTTTGAAGAAGCAAGCCGCCAAGGTCTCGAAGCGCTAACAAAAATCAGCGTCCCCTCTGACATCGCCCAGACATTAGCTGAGCTAGCTCAAGAAAGAATCCGGCCCCCACAAGTCGAAATAAAGGGAGTTCTCCAGCTCACCAGCACCAGACCCGACGGTGTCAACATAATCAAAAAAGCCCTGCACGCAGCCCAAAAAACCCAAACACCGGACACCGCAAAAATTCACATTTACACAATCGCAGCCCCAAAATACCGGCTGAAAGTAGAAGCCGAAGACTATAAGCAAGCCGAAACCATACTTCAGAAAGCCTCAGAAACAGCCATAAAAATCATCACAAAAGCAGATGGAGAGGGTAGTTTCAAAAGGGAAAAATAACATGGTTTGGCTTCTCAGAAAATGTGAAAAATGCAGCTGTTACACTTTAAACAGAGAGACGTGTCCCTATTGCAACGGCAAAGTCCACAGTCCTCACCCCGCGAAATTCTCTCCAAACGACAAATACGCCAAACACCGCATGTCCCTGAAAAAAGAAGGTATACACTCATGAAAACGGCAATCAAAGAAAAGCTTCAAATAAGACCCGAGAACCCCATTCTCATAGAAGGCCTTCCAGGACTAGGAATGGTGGGCAGAATTGCCACTCGCTATCTTGTTAAGCAGCTAAAAGCCGAAAAATTTGCTCTTCTTCACTCACCTCACTTCCCATACTATGTTATTGTAAACAAGAAAGGTAACACTCGTCTTCTCCGCGGCGAGTTTCACTGCTGGAGAAATCCAAAGGGCAATGATCTCATTCTCTTCACAGGTGACAGCCAGGCTCAAACTATCGAGGGACAGTACGAAATTGCTGAAACTATCTTAGACTTCGCTAAGAAACACAAGGTAGAAACTATAATTACTCTTGGTGGCTACCGCAAGGAAGCTGATGAAATACCTAAGGTAATTGCCACAGCTACAGATACTAAAACGCTGGATAATGCTCTTAAAGCAGATGCCTCTTCTAGTCCTCCCGGGAACCCTATAGTTGGAACAGCTGGCCTACTTGTGGGCATGGCGAAGTTCAAAAGCATTCCGGCGCTATGTCTTTTGGCAGAAACCCGTGGTTATCTTCCAGATCCTAAAGCCGCGAAAAGCATTCTTGTTGTTTTGCAAAAGATGTTGCGAATTACTTTTAGTTTAGATGACTTGGATAAAGAAATTACGAAGTCGGATGAGATTTTGGAAAAGATGCGGCAGATAGAGACGCGGAGAGAAACTTACGCGAGGAAAATGCGTAAGAGCGAGGAAGGCAAAACCAGCTACATCAGCTAAAACTTGTAGAGCCGCATTAATCAGTAGAAACTGTTTTCTGCGAAGGACTGGACATGGAGAAAATTCTTGTCACAGGTGCTAGTGGACTGTTAGGAAGCAAAATTGTTGACAAAGCTGAAGAAAAATACGCGGTTTATCCAACACATACGACACATCCAATGTTTCTGAAATCGTTGAAAATGAACATTACAGATGAAAGCGAGGTAAAACGTATTTTCAGCAAAGTAAAACCAGACGTCGTGATTCACACGGCTGCAAAGACAAACGTTGACAAATGTGAGACTAACAAGGATTATGCGTTGAGGGTGAATGCAGCGGGGACAAAGATTCTTGCAGAAGCATGCCGCCAAGCCTATGCAAGAATCGTTTATGTTTCAACCGATTATGTGTTTGACGGTGAAAAGGGGCTATATACCGAGGAGGATGAGCCAAACCCCATTAACTATTATGGCTTGACGAAGTTGATGGGAGAGAAATACGTTGCGAAGCTCTGTGAACGCTTTGTGATTTTGAGAACCAGCGTCTTGTATGGCGTGCACCCTGAGAAGCCGAATTTTGCAATGTGGATCATAAAGTCTCTGAAGAAAAAGAAACCTCTCACTGTTGTGGAAGACCATTATAATTCTCCCACTTTCGCTGATAACTTGGCTGAAGTTATTCTAGAAATAGTCGATAAGGGACTGGAGGGAATCTACCACACTGCTGGAAGCGAACGGATAAGTCGATACGGGTTTGCGTTGAAGGTTGTTGAAGCCTTTGACTTCGACGCAAGTCTTGTAAGGTCAATAAAGATGAGCGAATTAAAGGCGTGGATAGCGAAGAGACCAAAAGACTCATCTCTCTGTGTGGATAAAGTCAAAAAAAGAATAGACACAGAGCTTTTAGGGGTTACACAAGGTTTGAGGGAGATGAACCAAAGTTGGGTGAAAACAAAATGAAAGGAGTCATCCTGCATGGGGGGCACGGTACAAGACTTAGACCGTTAACCCATACTGGGCCGAAACAGTTAATTCCCGTGGCAAACAAGCCGATGTCACAATACGTTCTAGAAGACCTGAGAGATTCAGGTATAGAAGAGATTGCGATTATCGTTGGAGACATTATGCCGGAAAAAGTGCAAAGCTACTATAGGGACGGTAGAGAATTCGACGTAAAAACAACTTATATCCATCAAAAACAACCTGGCGGAATAGCTCAGGCGATTAGCCTTGCAGAGAACTTTGTCGGCGACAGCCCATTCGTTGTGTATCTCGGCGACAACCTGTTGAAAGGTAGTATTGGGGCGTTTGTGAAAGAATTTAAGGATTCAAACGACGACGCAATGGTGCTTCTTTGTGAAGTTGAGAATCCCAAGCACTTTGGAGTGGCTGAATTTGACAAAAATGGAAAACTGGTTAAGTTAGTAGAAAAGCCGAAAAAACCGCCTAGCAACTACGCACTCACAGGCATATATTTCCTCAAACCCATAATTTTCAAGATGATAAAGGCTTTGAAGCCTTCTTGGAGGGGAGAGCTGGAAATCACTGAAGCATTGCAAGGCTTGCTAGACGCTGAACACAAAGTCGGCTACAAGTTTGTAACAGGATGGTGGAAGGACACTGGAACAGTTGGAGACATACTGGAAGCAAACCGACTTGTACTTGACGATCTTAAAGAGAAAACAGAAGGCACAGTTGAAGAAAAACCATCTATTCAAGGAAGAGTAGCCATTGGAAAAGAAACAGTTGTCAAGCGTGGAGCTTTGATAAGAGGTCCAGTTATAATCGGCAATCATACAATCATAGGAGAACAAGTCTACATAGGTCCTTACACAAGCATCGGAAACAACGTGAAAATCAAGAGAGGCGAGATAGAAAACTCGATAATCATGAATGGCTGTTGCATAGAAATAAACGGCAAAATAACCGACAGCCTCATAGGAGCGGGCACCACGCTAGCTACAAATCAGAAAAGCCCAAAAGGTTATAGACTTGTTGTGGGTGAAAATTCGAGAATAATTATGTGAGGGATCTAGAACTGATTGAAGGAGTAGTTACACAACAACTACGGCTAATTGCAGATGAAAGAGGCTGGCTAATGGAAGTGTTCAGAAGCGACTGGGAAACCTTCAGAAAATTTGGACAATCATACGTCACCGCCGCCTACCCCCAAGTGGTGAAGGCTTGGCACATGCACAAAAAACAAACAGACAATATGGCCTGCATAAAAGGAATGGTTAAACTCGTCTTATATGACGGCAGAAAAAACTCAAAAACCGAAGGAGAAATCAACGAGTTCATCGTCGGCGAAAAAAACCCCACGCTTGTGAAGGTGCCACCCAAAGTTTGGCACGGATTCAAAACCATAAGCGAAGAAACAGCCCTCGTCATGAACGTACCCACTAATCTATACAACTATGAGAAACCAGACGAACACCGATTACCGCCAAACACCACAAAGATACCATACAACTGGAAGCTTGCACCCTGGCTTAAACATGGGTGAAAAAATGAAAGTCTTAGTAACGGGCGGTGCAGGCTTCATCGGCAGCAACTTCATAAGACATACGTTATCAAACTACGACGACATAGAAATCGTCAACTTCGACTTGCTTACCTACGCAGGTAGGCTTGAGAACTTGCAGGATGTGAAGGACGATTCACGCTACAGGTTTGTTCATGGAGATATTCGAGAGAGAAAGACAGTAGAGCCTTTGGTGAAGGAAAAATTTGACTTAATAGTGAATTTCGCGGCTGAAACCCACGTTGACAGAAGTGTCGTAGAGGCAGGTTCCTTTGTTTTAACAGACGCATACGGAACTTACATTCTTTTAGACGCCGCAAGAAAATTTGACGTTGAAAGGTTTGTGCAGATTTCCACCGACGAAGTCTACGGCAGCATAAAGGGCGGGTCTTTCAAAGAAACAGACATTCTAGACCCATCCAGCCCCTACTCTGCAAGCAAAGCCTCAGGAGACCACATTGCCCTAGCCTTCCACAAAACATACGGGCTTCCACTGGTTGTCACTCGCAGCTCCAACAACTACGGACCATTCCAATACCCTGAAAAACTCATTCCGAAACTTATACTGCGCGCCCTCCACAACCAACCTTTACCCATCTATGGCGACGGAAGACAAGTTAGAGATTGGCTATATGTGACAGACAACTGTGCAGCCATAGACCTTGTGGCTCATGAAGGAGGAGCTGGAGATGTCTATAACATCGCTTCTGGTGAAGAACGTATGAATATTGAAGTCGCAAAAGGCATTTTGAAAATAGTGGAAAAACCAGAAAGTTTGATCAAGCCTGTTTCTGACAGACCTGGTCATGACCGCAGATACTCGCTGGATACTGCTAAAATAAGGGCGCTTGGATGGGAACCAAAGTTTGGTTTTGCTGAAGGCTTAGAAAAGACGGTTAATTGGTATTTGAATAACGAATGGTGGTGGTGTCCTCTGCTGAAAGACGAATTCTTCAAAGCTGATAGTCCATGGCTCATCTAATTCTTGTTTGCAAGTGCCAAAATTTACTATGGATAGTTTGGCGTGAATTTTAAATCATTTAAATTGTATTCTATTCTGTTAAGATGGTGAAAATGTTCATTGACTGAAGATATAAGTCCTCAAACACACGTTGCAAGAGGCGCAACCTTCATCTTTGTTCAAGGTTTCCTAAACGCGGCACTAGGAGTGCTTTATGTTTGGTTCCTTCTGCACACAAAGGAGATAGCAGGACAAATTTTATTCACTGAAGCGGATTTCGGCATGTATACTATGCTAAGCTTCATCCTAACACTAACCTCGACATTGGGAATTTTTGCTCTTCGATCGGCTTCTGTCAGGTACATTGCCCATTATCTTGCAAAGGGGGAAAAGGACGAGGCAAGATCAGTAGTGACTCGCGTTCTACAGGTTTCTGTGGTAACTTCATTAACTATAGCAGTCTTGATCTTTGTCTTGGCTGGAGTGCTATCCAACATTTTCGGTATCTCTGTTCTTATTTTCCAGCTTCTCCCCCTGTCTTCTTTTATTCAGATATTCTATTTTCAAACGCAAGGCTTCTTACAAGGTCTGCAAAAGATACGTGAAATTGCGATCATAGGCATATTCTATACCGTGGTTCAATACTCTGTTGCCACTCTTCTGGTTTACGCAGGATTTGGGATTCTTGGAATAGTCATAGGCTGGGTATTCGCTCTTGTTTTGTCATGCTCAACAAGCTTTTTTATTGCGTTTCGTAACATTTCTCCCTCGGCACATGCCCATAAACTTAAACCGCTTTTAGTGTTTTCTTTCCCGATTTATGTCTCTGCACTTTTGGTCTTCATTGTGGGTTGGGTGGATCAGATTTTGGTTTTTCCTTTTCTAGGCACGGAGGCTCTTGGAGTGTATAGTATTGCCGTTAGAGCTTCTGTGGTTTCTAACTTGGTTTCGGTTGCGATAACTGTTGCTCTCTTTCCAAAATTGTCGGAGATGCATTCGATGTTAGGAGTTGACAGTTTGAAAGACGCTTTTAAGACCTCAACGCGGTACGCTGCCCTCTTAGGGTTCCCCATATCCCTGATGGTAGCGACTTTAGCCTATCCAATAATTGTCCTGTTTGCCACCGTGAGATACGTGGGTGCTGTGCTTCCGTTGGCTGTCATGTGTATAGCCTCGCTTCCAGCTGTTTTAGGTTCAGCTATTTTTCCCACGCTTTACACGCTGAAACGAACGAAAGTTGCTTCTTCAATTACAGCAATCGTTATTGTCTTAGAAGCATTTCTTTCATACGTTTCTTTAGCCTATTTAAACGCGGACTTGACAGGGGTGGCGCTTTCAAGGTTTTTTGCTGCACTTGCAGGGTTTAGTTTAGGAGCATATGTGCTCTGGTCGAGTCTCAAGATAGATTTCGACAAAGAGGCAATATGGAAGTCGGCAACGGCGTCTATCACCATGGTTCTATCACTTTTCTCATTGGAACTTCTGAGGGCAATCATCGACCCCTTGTCTTATCAGTTTCTTGTTCTACGTTTACGTCTGCTTCCCGTTTACGCAGTTGTAGGTGTGGTTGTGCATCTTCTTTCTTTGATCGCATTGAAAGCTATGAAAAAGCGAGACATAGAGTTACTACATGATTATCTTCCATCGCGCCTCCGTTGGATAGCTGACTTGTTTAGTCGTATTGCCCGTGTAAAAGAAGTGTGAGATTTAGCCTATAAAAGACTATACTTGGACAAATACCTCAACGTTGAATTCCCTCAGCTTCGCGCACGCACTTGGTTGTTAGACTTTGGATTTTTACGACAATTTAATCGGTCGAACTAAGGACGATTACCGCAACCTACATCGAGTGTAGTCATATGACCCCTCCTTAGCTCCATTTGATATCAGCTTCTTGAATATATGTACGTTTTGTTGTCTACAGAAGCTTTAATTATGTTCCAAGTTGCTCCATCTAACCCTATTATTAAAGCTTTTGACATGTGTGGGGTTATTCTTTATCAGCTTAGATATCCCACTGCAGTTAGTTCTGAGTTTTGAAATATAGGCATATAAATCATTATTCTTTTTAAAACGAAATTTATTATATGAGATATTTTCCCTTTTCTGCGTAGTCTCAATGGCTGACGGTTAATGTGTACTTCAGCTTTTGCGCAAACTTTTTTTACTAGAGTTTGCAGCGTCCATTTGCTCCAAGAATAAAGATGTGGTCCGAATTCACCATATATCCTTGAGATTTTTAAATCTGGAACTATGATAATTAGTTTCTTTTTCGCTACCCTACTCCATTCTTGTAGTGCGATTAATGGGTAGTCTAGGTGTTCCAGAACGTGATGTGAGTATACTATTTCAATACTGTCGTCTTTGAATGGTAGATAGTGTGCATCACATATGACGAAGTTTGGTATTTTCTTTGTTTTTATTTTTTTGTCTCCTGCGTTTCTGTGTTCTGTCGATTCTACGAACAAATCACAATTGATTGTTCCATGTGGGTCGTTTCCACAACCAACATTAAGAATTGAACGTTTGTCGACAACCTTTGGGCGTCCTATTGTTTTATAGGGCGTCGTATAAGACTCTGTGATACCTTCAAGCTTTTCAACGGATTCCATGTTAAACACCTATACAATCCTGTTCCTCATTCTGTCCTGAGACCAAGAAATCCGATTCTGAGTTAGACCCCATATTTTATACTTCTGAATTCCAAATATGAATTGAAAATACACACGCCAAAGGTTTAAAGCAACAGGTTTTAACAACTATGGTTGGAAAGACTAAGAGCTTATAACTTGCGCGCACGCCAATTTTGACTTGTGATTTTCTCCTTTTAGGCGATTATGATGTTCTGTTTGTCCCCATCATTCCCTTAAGAATGTTAAGTCGAATCAACAGATAGATATAAACCACTTCAGGAGCGTTCTTCTTGAACGCAATCTGCAACCCTCTAACTGGACTAAAAAAGAATCGAAGCACGTTGCGTGTGACATCAGCAGGTTTGTCATATAATACATTGGACGTTCGTCTATGACACGCTCCATACCAGTAATAATGAGCAAGTTCGTCTTTCAAGTCATCACGCAAATGGATTGACGTTATAGTATAATCAACCTTCCACCTAAAGCCCGCTGAGATCACATTTTTAGCTAGAAAAGTATCCACTCCAGCCGACACTGACAGCGAAGGAAAACCGCCAAGCTTCCTAATTATCTTCGTTTTGTAAATCGTGTTGTCCAAAGTTTTGGCGTTAAAGAGATCCGCTTTTTCCATGTCAATACGTTGGTAACGCTTAAGCGTATATTCTTGAAGCCTTCTCAAAGCTTTTGGTTGGTTTGGCACACGAACTCCAGAAGCTATCACCACCGTTTTGTCTTCCAGAAGGCTCGGAATTTTCTGCCACCAATCTTTTGCCAGAAGCAGGTCTTGTTCAAAACTTATGAAGAAATCGGTCGTAACATGTTGAAGAGCAGTGTTTGCTCCACTACAAATGCCTTTCCCTTCATTAAAGAAAACTTGCCAACCAAAAGACTTGGCAATCTCTCGAGTATTATCTACGCTGTGGTCATCAATCAAAATACGGTTGTTAACAAAGCCTTCAGGTATAACCTCATCAATTCGTTTCAAAACAAGAGGTAGAGTTTTGGAACCGTTTTTTGCCCACATAACTAAGTCAACTTTATGCAGATATGTATGGATGTATATGTTTTTGTTGTGTGTTTTTATGATGTTTTGAGGTTTTTCAAGAGATAACACCATTTTGAACACTCTACAGTCTGCCTGCTTTGAATTCTTTCAGTTCTAGTTATTATTCTGTATTGTGAATTCAGAATCAGTATTGGAACTAAGTTTGATCTGGTTAACACTTTGGCTCGTAAAACAAGTACAGCTTTGGAAAAATGAGTAATGGCAAAACAGTTTGGCAAGCACAATTGCGAGTATTTTGGTATTGCTACAGAATATTTTTCTAGAATCTATAAATCATAAGAAGAACTGAGTCTTAATAAAGATTGGATTCCGAAGGAGAACTAAGTATCATTGAAGGTTCCAATAATAGCTCTGGATGGTTTAGAATACGATTTGGTAGTCAAAGAGAGAATGCGGTTCCTGTTACGAAAGACCTATGGAAAAATGCGTGCGCACGCAATATGACTGATTTCTTTCCCAAAATATTAAAGTGGGCTGAATTAAATTGATTCTTTACGTGTTAAGTAGATTAACCTTAAAGTCTGCCGCACTGTTTGATAAGATTCACCCTTTTCTATGTTATTTACTAGTGCCTTTCGCGATGTTTTAAATTCCGCTCACAAATGTGCATGCGCTAAAAATACGACTTCTTAGTGGCATACACTAACAAAACCATTAAACTATTTTTATGAGTTCTTAACTCTTGTGTCTATTATAACTGTAATTTCGGTTGGGATTATAAAGAAGTTGCGTGCTATTTTAATAGTTTAATGAACGCCTTGAAGTTTGTAAACTGCTTTGCCTGATAATACCTCATGAACCTCTTCAAATCAGGGTCTTCAAGTCTGTAAGGGCTGGTTAAGTACGAATAGAATAGTTTGACAGATTTTGCTTTTGCTTTCCGTAACCCCATGACACATTTTCCCAGCATGTATGGGAGTGAATATCCAAGTTCCCTCATTGCATATCCATAATCTGCCTTATACTGCTTAGTCGGTCTAAGCGTGGTCATCACAACGTCGTGAAGACATTTAACTTCAAGCCCCAGGCTTTGAGCCTTAAGCAACGGATAAGTTTCGTAAGTGTAGTTCAATGGGAATTTTTTGATGTATTTGTTCCAAAACCATGTTTTATATTTTCGTCCAGTAGCGCGAGGGTGATTTTCTCGGCTGTACTCACCCTCAATGCGGCCAGAGGCGATTACAAGGTGTGGAGTTTTTTCCATGCGTGTTGTCAAGTCTTCGATATAGTTCTCTGGGAGGATCGTGTCAGGGTTATGCTGCATCATGTAGTCACATGATGGTGGAGGCGGAAAAGCGTGGTTCATGACTTCTGCCATTTTGTAGGCGAGTTCAGGCGTTGTAACGTAGTTCCTGTGTTGCTTAGTTAGCGTAATCACATCAACTCCGAACCGCTCACATATCTTTTGAGTGTTGTCTGTTGATGCGTCGTTAATGACTAGTATTTTTTGTGGGCGCAACGTTTGGTTTAAGAGGTTGGCTAGGCATTTTGGCAGATTTTCTTCCTCGTTTCTGGCAGGCATGAAAACGTAAACTTTTGCCATTTTCTTAGCAATCACCGGACAGGTTAACTAGCTGAAAAGTGTGATAAAAACATTTTAAAGTCTGCTGCGTTGTTTTTTCTCAAATAAACGAATCAAGATAAGCCTCTATCCGGTTCCATGTTTGTTGAATTGGTTCGTTCGTGTTGACTGTTGGATAGTTTAGCATCACCGCTATTTTTTTGAATTCCTTTCTTTCAAGTTCATACTGCTCAATCGTGTATCGTGGGTGCTTCTCTCTTTTCTCCACTCTCTCGAAAGCGACTTCTGCAGGCAAGTCGAAAACCATGCCGATTTGTGGCCTTATCAAAGTGGAAAGCCTAAAAAGAAAACGCGTGTTGTATCCAAGAGCTTTATGTTTAACGCAGTTGTCCCAGATAAAACGGTCGCAAACCACGCATTCCCGCTCGGCGATGCGCGGAAGCACTCTAAGGATGTAAAATATGACGTTGTCAACAAGAGCCACGTAAGGTCTAATGAGCGAAAACTTGCTAGTCTTGGCTATAGGGACCCTGTTTCCTGCTGCTCGACTTGGTTTTCCTCCACTTTTTTTCAAGCCTGAAAGCTTGCCTAGAAAGAGGTATCTGTGAAACGGTAGTATTTCGCATGTTATTCCTTTGCCTTTTAACCAAGAAGAAATGTTGCGGGCGTGCGTTGACTTTCCAGTGGCATCGATACCAGTCAGCACAATAACCCCTTTATGCTTGTACAGCCTCCTCATAGCCTCGTCATTTGCAAAAACACCAAGTAGAACGAACAGAAACCCAAGCACTGCAGAAAGAGGCGAGAAAAAACCTATCAACGCAGCTCCAATCGACGCAAACAAAACTCTTAGGACATTTGGCAGTTCATTGAGGTACGAAATTCCTTTTCTAACTGATAGAATTGTAACCACTAAGCCGAAGACTATCGGCGGAACCAGTATTATCAAAGCCTTAGATACTGGGAAAAGCATTTCCAAGACTATGAGCGACACAGATAACAGTATCACTATGGCTTTCATTTTCAAACCAGAATGCCTCCGCGGACCAATGTGTTATAGCTCTGCCGCTTTGAAGAAAAACAGCTTCTAATGCTTAGCGACGTGTATAGGTTCTTCATCTATTGCATAGCACCTATCTAACAAGCGAGTTTACTTTGATTCTACTTCTTTTTTCCGTTTTTCGTTTGATTCCAGAATAGCCTTAACAAAAGGGGACGGATACAACTCTTTCAGCAACTCGGCGTTTGGAATAACACAGTGTCCTGTTATAACTCCAGGATAGAACACCGGCCGCAGATGCCTTCCTCCAGAATCTCTCTCGTTTGTTCTGAAAAACTCGATTACCTCTTCCTCTTTGAGATGGAATTTTTCGCAGATTCTGTGGATTTCTTGAAACCATGTAATCATGAGTCCGTAGTAGGTGGTGTTGAGGACTTTCATGAATTCTGTTTCCAACGGGGAACTGCATACGTGTGTTTTGAAGCCTAACGATTGGTAATATTTTTCTGCTATCTTCCCAAATTCCGGTTTTGCGGGTCCAATAAACTTCGTGTAGGTGAAGTATGCCCATTTGAACCCGTCGGATTTTCTTCCCCTCACAGGGCTGTGACAAACTGGATTTTGCGTTTTTTCGTAGATTTTACTTGTTGTGAAGGGGAGAACTGTGCTTTCTATAATGGTCAGTTTAGGATTGAACTTGTTCACATAATTGGCCGTAGTCTCCACAAAATCTACACTATAGGGGAAGCAAATGTGCATCACGTCAACGGGGGCATGAACCTCTTTAGGCTCAATGTCTAGCCCTTCTGCACTATAAATTCCCTTAACAATTTCCAGAAGAGGCGCACCTATCTCTCCCAGCCCGATAACTAGAACTTTTTCAACTCTCATACGCCTTTTAACTCCATGAATACTTTATTGTAAGATGTGGACGTTCCACTCTATTTAGCTCTTATGGATTGCAGAATTTGATAGAAATGCCGCTTTTAAAAACTCAAACTTTGTTTCGACATCTTTTCAGCAATGTCAGAGCTTCTCTCTAATGGTTTTTTCAACATAGTCGACTGGATTTTCAAGCTGTTCTAGACGTTCTTTAACGTCCCATTTTCGACTTACATATTTCTTCGCTAGTTTTAGAGCTTCACTCGGCTCCACCGTGAATAATGGGAATCCCCCCTTGAAAATATAATCATTGACGTAAGACGCTCCAAAAGTGCGAATCACTATGCTCAGAGTCCCCTGCAACGCGGCTTCCCTAGAAATAGTTCCCCCAACACTCACTACCAGATCTGCGGTAGCTGAAAGACTGACAGAATCAACAAATTTTTGCGGAACAATCAACCCGCGTCTGGAGCTTCTGCTATATCGTGGAATAAACATCACATTTCCAAGGGAGACAAGTTTCTGTGCTATCTGTTCCGTGGCGTCGTGTTTTCCTTTGGCGTAAGATGCCATGGTTTCCATTTGTCTAACAACGATTAGGGGCTTTTCGTACTCGTCGGGTCTAGCCTTGTAGCCCTTCACCCAAGCCACCTCGTCCACTCCGTCAAACTGGACGATTCTCTTAACTCCAAAGCTCTCATATTCCCGTGGAGGGATTGCCTTGGAAGCGATTAAGACATTGACTAGTGGCAGTGCAAGTTTGTTTGCCGCAATGGCATGGGGGGCATCAGCCGTTGATATTGTAGGTACGCCCAATCCGAAAGCAACTCGACACAAGTCGATAGACCCGTGAGAGACAGCATAATCTGGTGGTTCGTTCTCGAACATTTCACAAAAAGCGAGTTGACGCTTCAAGCTTTCTTTCAGTCTCGACTGAGGTGAAGAGGGGGAATACTTGCCCACAACTTTGAACTTTTCGCCAAGCAGTTTGGATAATGCAAGTGTATCGGGGTGTTTTCTGGTGGTGAGTATGACTTCGTGTCCTGAAGCTTTGAGCCGTTGGGCTATGGCAACTCCATATCTTACGTGTTTTCCAGTACACGCATCATACCAGACTTTCAAGCCATCACCCTTAAGAATTTGCAACCGACTTGTTTAGCTGAGTCTTCATCGCTGTCTCTATCTCCGACCACGAGCACGCTGTGGGGCTTCAAGCCTATTTCGTCTATGGCTTTTCTTAATTGTCTTACTCTATCTATCTCATCTTCCCTAGTGACTATGACATTAAAAGATAGGTGAAAGTGGTCAAGAATCTTTCTGACAACAGTCTTACCTTGCATGGTAACTAACGCCACGGGCTTATTGCATTGTTTTTTGTATATTTTCATTCCTTCCTCGTTGGCGCTCATGTTCGGTAACGCTTTCAATTCAGCACATTCCCAAAGTTTATAAACTTTCTCCCGTGACTTACCATCTAACTTCTTAACAGTTTTAGTTAACGGTTTAACTCTCGAAATCCTTAGCGCTCTCTTTATCTCTTCATACAATGGCTCATAATCTATAGGAAGCTTAACCAATGTTTCTTCCAAATCAAAAATTACGCCATAAATCATTTGTACATTGCCCCAACCACTTTTCCTGCCTTTACAAGTCTTGCTGGCGCATCGATGTGTCTGACCCAGTAGAGTTCTTGTGGCAGAATGTTATGTTTGGGAACATTGGGCATGTGTTCTCGGTAGGCTAGTTTAACGTAGAGGTAGGGGAAGTTGGCGTGATAATTCTTTAGCATTTTCTTGCTCGCATAGGAGAAAAAAAATGAAGTAGTGAACATTCGTCCAGCGTTGATTTCCGTTGCACACGGAATTCCCTTATCATTTTCCTTCAAGTCTACACAGGCAATACCATTGAAGTTCGGGTCGATTGCTAGCACAGCTTCGGTGGCGATTTCGTTGACCTCGTCATCGTGGATTGTTCGTTGAACAGAAGGTGTTCCAGTGATTCCTGAAGGGGCGAGATGAGGATAAATGTATTGAACTCGTTCTCTAGCCATGGAAGTGACGAGTCTGCTATCTTTCCATAGGCTGTGAAACGCAACGTTTCTTCCTTGCAAATGCTCTTGGGCTATGAATTCCCATCCTTTGTTACGGGATTTCCAGTAGCTGATCCACGACAACGCCGTTTCTAGACTGCTCGCAGGAGTGCTTCCTTTTCCTCCCGCACCTCGTTTGGCTCTTATCCAAAGGGGCGCCCCAAGCTCTTCAAAAGCCTTTTCAACGTCGCCTTCGTTCCTTAACTCAACGGTTTTTGCTACAGGAATGCCTTTTCCTTTCCACTTTTCAGCCGACTCAAGTTTGTCTTGGCAAATGCGCACTGTGCCTTTTGAAGGGAGGAAGGTGTTTGCGTTAAGCTTTTCTCTGGTCTCTGAAATCGTTTTCACTTCAACGTCTGGTTGTGGATGGACAAAATCAATTTTTTCTTTTTCAATGATTTCGTTTATCTTGTCGATGTAATCAGAAGCTGTTGCCTTCGGGACAACGCTTACTTTATCAGTAACGGCTAGATTAGCGTAGTACTGGTTCGCTTCGGCGCCCACCAAGAACATCTTCTCAGGCGCAATTCTCAACGACTGCGTGAAGTTTACTCCAGCTGGGCCGCCGGCGCCTGTTATCAAGATTCTTTTTACCATATGAACCACACAAAAACCGCTATGAAAGTAGAGAGTGCCACGAGCAACGAAACGGCTAACACTAGTTTTCGCTCGGATAAAGGTCTATAGTGAGCGATTAACGTTAGTAAGCTGCGCTTGCTATCTGAACGTAGCTTGCTTCCTTCTAGAATGAGGTGGGCAGTTTTGCCGAAGAGGAAAACGTTTAGCAGTATTAGGAAGGAGTTGAAGATGAAGGGCAGAATTGAAATTAGCAATGTCTGTTCGTTGTTGACAATAATGGCGTATGAGGCGACCGTGATGCCAATGGCGAAGGAACCTGTATTACCCACAAAAATTTTACCAAAAAAATTGAAAACAGCCAAAACAAGATAGACGGCTAGTGGAACAAAAAGCAAAACGCTTCGATTAGATGTAAGCATTAGACCAATCAAAACAATAGAAGGGCAGATTGTTTCCAATCCATTTAGTCCGCCAAGCTGATTTATAGCGTTGGTGGCAACGGTTACGATTAACGGAATTACTGCAAAGTAGAATAGTGTTTCTCCTAAGGGAAAACCGTTGAAATGAAACTGACTGAAATCAACTTTACCAAAAATGTAAGTTGCCATTATAGGATTTCCTTCTCGTAGCACAACAAGTGGCAAAGACGCAAATACCGGAAGGAATGCTTTGTATCGCCATCTCAAATCCATCCAGTCGTCAAGGAGCCCCATAAATCCGCCGAACAAAATACAGCCAGCCAAGGGTAAAGCTGCTGTAAAGTCAAAGTAGTAGAGCAGAAAAAGGTATACTGCGCTAACTATGACATAGATTACGCCGAGTCCGTTGTGAATTAAAGGCTTATTTGGCTTATGTTGATCGATAGCTTTGGGAAACAAGTTCTTCTCCTTCAAGCGGTGGGGTAGTTAATTTCATAAAGACAAACTAACGCGTGAAGATAGATCGTTTGGTCTTCATACGTTCCAAGGGATGCTACGGGGTTTCCAGGTGAGAAGTAGGCGACTTTAAAGTATTTTAGCTGAGGCAATTCTACAGAAGAGACTATGTGATGTTTTCCAGCTTGCATCAACTTGTAAACGGTTGTGTTCTTTCCTTGGGCATTCCACACCCACTGATTTTCCGTGATATACCCAAACGTATTATTCTGCCCTTGGTCTCCCCACTCATGGTAAAATCCAGATGCTACAGTTTGGTTGGCGATTCTAGCCATCCATCTCCATTTTCCTTCGTCTCCGTAGCCTTGGTCGCCGCCTAAGCTGTTGAATGTTGTGAAGACAAGGATATGTGTCGGGGGGCCATCTGGACCGTTGAACTGTTCTTTCAGGATTTTTATGGCTTGAGTTTCGTTAGACATGAATACTTCACCTATTAATCCTATGTGTGTAGAATTGAAAGTGGCGTTGTCTGCAAGAGAAGTTCGATTTCCCTTCACCGAAATCCAATACCCATAGTCCCACCAACTGCAAATAATTGCTTTTTCTGGAAGGTTAAATTGCATCCAACTGAGCATCTTAGTCCACTCTTCTATTGGTTCTCCCGGCTTTATTGGAACGCTTGCAGCAAGTATTGTAGATGGCGAGTATGCATGACTATACACACTTACTTCTCCTCCACGCATAGGAAAGGCATAGGTCACAGTTAAAAGTAAGAACATAAGGATGAGAACTGATCCGCTGAATTCTTTTCCAACACGTCCAGTAATGTATCTCTTTCCTGACGGTAGTTTTGGCGTCCTTTTCATTATGGCCATGAAGGGTCTCAACAAGTTTACTATTCCAATTGCCATTAAGATGGTGAATGCAGGTGCTAGCAATATGGTTAATCGGACCATGGAAGAAGCAAAGTACAATGTTGTTATACCAAAAATTATGATGAAAAGGTTCCGATTTGTAAGGTCTCTTATTGCAAAAAATAAGCCTAATGCGAAAAATAGGACACCTATACCGTAGTCATAGTATATGGAGCCCCAAGCGGTGAGTCTGTGCTCTTGAACCGACTGGTATATTTCTGATGCTTCCCTCTGCAGCGGGTCAACCACGCGAATAAATTTTCCCGCAATCGAACCCATATATCCAAAATACGATAGAGCTAGGAATCCCCCTATTAATGTTGCAAAGAAAATCACTGTTAAGATGATTTTTCTTTTTTGGGTTCTTGTGGCGCTTAGTATTTCATTGAGGCATAGCAAACCGAAGACACCTAGCACCGGCAGGACTGCCATTGTCGTAAGGTATGTAGTGGAGTTTTTGGGGATGTTGATGGCTAGGAACAAACCGAGACCGAATGTTAGGCTGTATGAAATAAGTAGCCGGCGTGAGTAACGTTTGATTAAAATTAAGACAAAAACGAAGAGAGTTGCCATCGCGATTGGGTAAAGTGCCGCTCCCCATGAGGCGGTTATGTAGCCGAGCGTCAAACCAGCGGTGACCGCGTAGATTATGGAGTGTTTTCGGGAGCGTTCCTTGTCTAAGGCTCTGAGAAACAAGAAGGTAAAGAGGAGGATAGCCCCTATCCCAACTGTTTCATCATCGAAGAAGCCTGCGGCGGTTCTTGTGATGTGGGACGCATTTAATGCGAGGAAGAAGGCAGAGAGAAGGCCTACAGTTTTGCCTCCGATATCGTTTCCCAAGAAATAGGCCATCAAACACGCCAACGCTCCGAAAATTGCTGGGAATATTATGCAAAAATGATAGAGTGATATAGGCACGCCTAAGATGGAGAGTATGTTGTATAAGGTTGCGGCGGTTAGGGGAAGGCCTGGGAAAGCTGCGCGTCCTATTGATACTTCAAGAGGATACCATCGGTTAGATTCTCGTGTTGTCCACGTCAACCAGTCGAAGTATCCGTCTTTTACTATTTTTTCTGTAAATTGATATTGAAAGTATGGGTCGAATTCTGAGAGCTCGAGTCCCCAGCGGATAGGGAACAGTCTTATGGAGAAGGCGATAAAGAAAATAAGCGTTAATGCTGAAATTGTAAGTAGTGTAGAGCGAGAAACAGGGATTCTTAAGTTTGATAGACCATGCAGGGCATCCACAATTTTTTGCCGTGTTATTAAGCTTCTAAGGTCCAATGGCAACGTCTCCCTTTTGCTCAAACAAGTTGATAGAACTCTTTTATTTCCCTTGCGGTTTTCGGAAATAATTTAGCATCATTGTTTTCTCGCGTAACCGTATTGATTGGTGTCATAGAATGGTGGTTTGACAATTTCAGCTTTTCTTTGTTTATTTCTAATCTTTACGTCAACTTTTTCTCCTTCAATTGCATGCTCTGTTTGAACGTAGACCATAGCAATGCCGTATTTTAGTAGTGGCGAGAAGGTTCCGCTTGTTACGTAGCCTATTTTCTTTCCATCTTTGAAGACTTCATGTTTGGAGCGTAGAATTCCTGCTTCAAGCATTTTTAGACCGATGCGCTTTTTCTTTATTCCTTCAGCTTTTTGCTTGAGCAATGCTTCTTTGCCTACGAAATTTTCTTTCTTCAGCTTCACCACGAAACTTATTCTTGCCTCTAGGGGTGTGGTGTTTTCGTCTATGTCGTTGCCATAGAGGCACAAGCCCGCTTCTAGCCTCAAAGTGTCTCTAGCGCCCAAGCCGCAGGGCTCGATATTGAATTCTTTCCCTGCTTCAAGAACGGCGTTCCATGCTTTAACTGCTTTTTCCGGGTTTGAAACAGGGGTGTCCCAGATGAATACTTCGAATCCGTCTTCGCCTGTGTAGCCTGTTCTTGACATGAAAGTCTCAAGACCTGAAAGTTTTGTCCATCCGCATTTGAATCGTTTAATTTCGTCCAAGTCTCCTGTGGAGATTTTCTGCAGTGTTTCTTGGGCTTTTGGTCCTTGAACTGCGAACATGGCTATGTTGTCTGACACATCTTCTATTTTCACGTTGAACTGGTTTGCTTGTTTTGTTAGCCATTGGTAGTTTTTGTCCCTGTTGGCGGCGTTATATACCATAAAGAACTTGTCTTTTGCTTGTCGTGAGATGACAAAGTCGTCTTTTATTCCGCCTTTTTCATTGCACATGGTTGAGTAGTGGGCACTTAACGGTTCTAGCTTGGATACATTATTTGTTGTTACGTAGTTGAGGAATTCTTCCGTGTCTTTTCCAGTTATTATTACCCTTCCCATGTGAGTTACGTCAAAAATGCCGACGCTGTTTCTTACAGCTAGATGTTCTGGAATTATGCCTTTGTACCAGACTGGCATTTCAAATTCTGTAAAGGAGATTATTTTGCCGTTTCGGGCGTGAAAATTGTAGAGGTGAGTCTTTTTTCCTTGCTTGCTCAAGTGATGACACCTTTCAATTTCCTATTTTGCTGGTTTAACTTCAACATCTATGGGTATGAAAGACAGTTTCCTGTCGCATTTTGGGCATTTTCCGTTGTATTTGTGTATAATTTCGTCCGGTGGTTTCAATTCTGGGCCTTCATATAAAGTATAACCGCATTTTTGACAAAAAACTTTTTGAGGCATAAATATTATCCCTTGTGTTGGTCCAGAATGAACAGATGGGGCAAACTATTTATGTCTTCTCATAAGCCTTAATGAGATTTAGGAGTGTGTGCGCCTCTTCTAAGCTCTCCTAGGTTTTATTTATTTCCAAACAGGTAGCTAATAAGCTCCGGATATGACTAGAAGGATTGGGCCTTTTCCTTTTTTATCGAAAGTTAAATCTTTCATAGCTACTAATCTGTTAGTATTTAATAACACATGCATGTGGATGAACATGATTAAAGGGGAAAGCTTTCGTCTAACAATTGGCTTGATACTAGCTGCATTTGTAGTATTTGCGCCTTTGTTCTGCGAGGAAAGTATTGCTGAAAAGCTAGACTTGCCGATCCATATACATTTGACTTGGCAATACAACAACATGTCTAGCACGATAACCGTAACTTGGCAAACTAGAGATTCAGACTCGGGGAACACAGTCGCTTATGACAACGTTTCGCGGAATAGTGCCCCTTCACTTTACCGATATTCGGTTATAGGAACAAATCACACATATCCCGGGGCTTCAGGCGGCATACATGACGTGGAACTGTCAGGTTTGAAACCGAATTCAACATATTATTTCGTTTGCGGAGGAGAAAAAGGGGGATACAGCGATGAACGAAGTTTCCGAACAGCGCCAATCCACTCTTCCCACCTAAGGTTTGTAGTCGGTGGGGATTCCAGAACCAACTGGTCACAACGTGACAACATATCTAGGGGTATGAGCAAGTTTAATCCAAGTTTTGTGCTATTTAGCGGAGACCTCGTGACTTCTGGCTACAACCAAACCATGTGGGACAGTTTTTTCGAAGGTTTACATTCATATTGGATTGGAAGCAACAGTTTGACTATACCCATCATACCATGTCTCGGAAATCACGAACAGAACGCCACCAATTATTATGAACAGTTTGCTCTGCCTGGTAACGAGCAGTGGTACTCACTCAATTGGGGAAAATATGTGCATATAACCGTCCTAAACAGTGAGGCTGACCCATCAAGTGCACAACTTGACTGGTTAGAAAATGACCTAGCATCTCATGGAAACTATGCTTGGAAGTTTGTCCTATTTCATCAACCACCGTTCTCTTCTGGCAAGCACGATTCCTGGACTGAAGGTCAAGAATACTGGTGTCCTCTATTCGACAAATATCATGTTGATATTGTTTTTGCAGGGCATGACCATAATTACGAACGTTCAAAGCCAATTAACTATACAGCATCCAAAACTTCCCCACAAGACACTTACTCTAAAGGAACAATGTACATAATTTCCGGCGGCTGGGGAGCACCTTTATACTCTAACGGATCAAATTGGTGGACCGATTACTCTTCAAGTATACATCACTTCGTATTAGTAGATATTTTCACTAACGGAACGCTTAACCTCTATGCTAAAGATGTTTCTGGGTCAACATTCGATGAGGTTATTCAAAAAGTACCCGTTATACCAGAGTTTCCATGGAACAACATCCTGCCAATTTTAGTCGTGGCAACACTACTAGCAATAGTTCGGAAAAAACTGAGTTCTTTTTATAGAGGCCAAACATATTCGAAATATAATTAGCATTTCGTAATTATTTTTGTTGCAATAACCGTTTGGCTTTTTGTTATCTTTTGGCGAAAGAGTAAAGTAAATGAAAAGGGTGAAATTTGCAAGTCTTGAGGGCGCCTTTATGGGAAAGTATACTTTGATCGTCGCTGAAAAACCGACTGCTGCTGAACGTATTGCCAAAGCTCTGGACAAGAAGAGCAAGCCGAAGGTGCATAAAGAAAAAGGCGTTCCGTATTTCGTTGCTGAGAGAGATAAGACGATTGTTGTTGTTTCAGCCCTTGGGCATCTTTACACCGTTGCCAAAGGAAAAGGCGGAAGATCTCACTATCCGATTTTCAAGTTTGAATGGGCTCCTCGATACTTGGTTGAGAAAGGCGCTCAACGAACCAAGGTGTGGATTGAAACCATTTCCAATCTGGCTTTGAATGCCGACGTGTTTATAGATGCTTGCGACTATGACATCGAAGGCAGCCTCATCGGCTACAGCATCCTCAACTATGCTTGTGGCAAGGCAGATGTTGCTAAACGAATGAAATATTCCACGCTGACAAAAACCGAGCTAGAACAAGCCTACAACCATCCTTTGCCAGCACTTGATTTCAGTCTCATAGAAGCCGGGAAAGCTAGGCACGAAGTAGACTGGCTTTATGGCATAAACCTTTCAAGAGCACTGACTTCAGCGTTTAAACGAGCAAGCGGCAGATACGCAACTCTAAGCACAGGCAGAGTGCAAGGTCCAGCTTTGCGGTTTTTAGTCTTAAGAGAGGATTCCATCGCCTGCTTTGTTCCCACACCCTATTGGATCGTCAAAGCCCAAGTTGAAGTGCAAGGTAAGCTTTACGAAGCAGGATACGAAAAGAAAACGATAGAGAACAAAGCAGAAGCAGATGAAATAGTTGGAGCTTGCAAGGGAAGGACAGGTGAAATAGCGAGAATTGAAGAAAAAACATTTAGACAAAACCCTCCAGTTCCCTTTGACTTAGGCACACTGCAAAACGAAGCCTATCGCCTCTTCGGCTACAATCCGAGACGAACAACCAACCTAGCTGAACGCCTTTACCTAGGCGCGTTAATTTCCTATCCAAGAACAAGCAGCCAAAAACTACCACCTACAATCAACTACAAATCCATTCTTACTGGGTTGCACAGAAAATCAACTTATAGTAAACTAGCTTCAGAACTACTTAGACTTGAAAGACTGAGGCCTAAAGAAGGCAAAAAAGAAGACTCTGCACACCCAGCCGTCTACCCAACGGGCAATCTGCCAGAACGCAGACTAGCTGTTTCTGAACGGAAACTTTGGGACTTGATTGTGAGACGCTTTATGGCGGTGTTCGGCGAACCTGCTACAAAACAAAGCGTGAAGGTTGAGATTGACTTGAATGACTACCGCTTTTTCTTGTCTGGCCGCAAAGTTCTCAAGGAAGGATGGATACGCTTCTACAAGCCATACGTTCGCTTTGATGAAGTCTTACTTCCAGATGTTGAAGAAGACGAAAAGGTCAAAGTAAAAAATGTAATTTGTGAAGACAAATTCACTAAGCCGCCGCCCCGCTATAACCCCAACAGTCTTCTCAAAAAGATGGAAACAGAGGGAATTGGCACCAAAGCCACAAGAGCAGACATAATTCAAACACTTTACAATAGAAAATATATTACACAAGAAAGCATCAGAGTAACAGAACTAGGCAAAGGTGTCACAGAAACCCTCCAAAAACACGCTCCCACAATAGTTTCAGTCAAGCTAACACGAGAACTTGAAGAAAAAATGCAACGCATCCAAGACAATGAAGAAAAACGAGAAAACGTCCTTGCAGAAGCTATTAATCGTTTGAAACTAGTGTTGGAAGAACTTGAAAGCCGAGAGGAGACGATAGGTCAAGTTCTAAGTGAAGCTGTTAGACAGTCAAAGCCGCAAGAGCGTATAGTTGGCGACTGCCCAACGTGTGAAACGGGCAAACTCGTAATCCTCCGCTCCCGTAAAACTGGCAAACGTTTCGTCGGATGCACCAACTACTTCAAAGGCAGCTGCAAAACCTCTTCTCCCCTCCCTCAACGTGGCACAGTGAAACCAACGGGAAGAACTTGTAGCGTCTGTGATTGGCCAACGGTTATAGTCTTTATGAGAGGACGAAGGTCTTGGAGATTGTGCCTAAATCCTGTTTGTCCCAGAAAAGAAGAGAGGAAGAAACGTGTTGAAATGCAAAATTTGCGGCAAAGAAGCCGTTAATAAGGACCATTGCGCTCTCCACGACAAGGCACATCAAAACTTGATGGAGCAATTTGAAACTTGGATAAAAGCGTTAGACATTTCGTGGAAAGATTATCTGAACGAGATTGTTAAGAATCCTTTTACAGGGACGAAAGCCAAAGAGGTTGCAGAAACTTTGCTCTCAAAAGAACAATAAAACTTTGCAGCCCAATAGCTACTTTTCTAGTTTCCGAACAGCTTCTTTCCCGCCAATGTAGACAATGCTTGCTATGTCCACGAATAATCCGGTTTCAACTATTCCTGGGATAACCTTTAGCTTTCGATTTAGCTCTTTTGGGCTGTCAATTGGTCCGAAGTGCACGTCAAGGATGAAGTTTCCGTTATCCGTGACTACAGGGCCAAGTTTCTTTTCTGCCTCACGTAATATGGGCTTGCTACCCAACATGTGTAATTTTGCTGTTACGGTGGACAAGGCGAAGGGTAAAACTTCAACTGGAACGGGTTGATTAACGCCTAACTTCTTTGTCAACTTTGTCTCATCTACTATGATAACGTTCATTTTTGACGCAGACGCCACTATTTTTTCTCGAGTTAGCGCCCCACCCATGCCTTTTATCATGTTAAGCTCTTCGTCCACTTGGTCTGCACCATCTATTGCTACGTCGAGTTGGGGATGTTCGTTCAGTGTTGTTATGGGGATGCTATGTTGCACAGCCAGTAGGAAAGCTTGATAAGATGTTGGAACGCCGTAAATCCGCAATTTCTTCTGACGTATTCTCTTGCCAAGCTCTTGAAAAGCGTAAGCAACTGTTGTCCCGCTTCCTAAGCCTACAATAAAACCCTCCTTAACGTGTTCAACTGCATTTACAGCCGCCATCTTTTTGGCGTTGTCCCGCCAATCCAAGCCTAAGTCTCGACCTCCATCTGCTCAAGCCTGTCTAAAACCTTTTCCACCTCTGCCCGAATTTTCTCTATTCTTTCTTCCGCAACTGTTTTGCGGGATTTCCGAAGCTTTCGTGAGGTTTTCTTTTTCGCCTTTCTTGCAAGCGCATTTTCAAGTGGTTCTGCTTCGATTTGTGGTATTGGGGTGGGAACGATTGTTTCCTCTGTTCCAAGTCCAACTTGTGAACGTAAAGTTTCAATTTTAGTGTTTAATTCGTCGAATCGTTCATCAAATAGCTTGATTAAATCTTCCTGCATTGCTTCCAATTCGTGAAGTGCCACAATTGACTCGTTCTCTGCTATGGCTTCTTTAACTGTCATCATTCTCGACTTGTATCTTTTAGCCAATTGTTCACGTTCTTCTTCAGTTATCTTTCCTTCTGCGTGGGCTTCGTAGAGGCGACGTATGGCATCGCTTAGAATTTCTCTTTCTAAACTAATGGTTCTCAGCTCATCCCTTGCCCCTTTTGCGTTATCCAAAGAGATACTTCGTTGGGCTCTGTAGCGCCAACTTTCCGTGGCTTCTAGCTTTGGAGAAGGCTGCAAATTTTCTTCCTCTTTCTTTTTTCTAAACCTTGTAACGTAGAGGACGATGAAGACTGCGATAGGTGTTGCGGTTAAAGGTATTATGTATAGTAATAGCTCTTCAAAGCCCAATACAGTCCCCTCATCAAGTTGCTGTCACCTCATATATAGAGCTTATTCTTTCAAAAAACTTGTCTAATTTAATGTATAAAAACCTATAGCTTTTTAATCAAAGCAGTGAAAAACTCATCGAGCACCCTCATTTTACCGTTGTAAAAAAGGCTAAATGCTGCAAGTTTCTAACAGTAAATTATGACAATAACAGGGTTGCATCTTCTTCAAACCTACAAATGCAACTTCGAATGCGACCATTGTTTCGTTTACAGCCGCCCCGACGCAGAAGGCGTAATGAAAATATCAGACATACGCCAAATTCTCAATGAAGCAAAACGTGTTGGACATATTAAGTGGATATACTTTGAGGGTGGTGAACCCTTCCTCTACTATCAAACCATGCTTTGGGGCCTGCGCGCAGCTAAAGACTTCGGTTTTAAAAGGGGAATAGTTACGAACGCTTACTGGGCCACATCTGTCGAAGATGCGAAAGAATGGCTTACCCCAATTTCTCAGATTGGCATTTCTGACTTGTCTATAAGTGATGACGCTTACCATTATGGCGAGACTGAGGAGAACCTTACCAAATACGCTTACGAAGCAGCAGAAGACCTTGGCTTACCTGTTAGCAAGATTACTATCGAAGACCCAAAAAAATACATGAAGGAAATTAAGTGGAAGGGCAAGCCCGTTGTCGAAGGTAGAGTTTTGTTTAAAGGTCGCGCGGTGGAAAAACTCGTTGAAGTACTGCCTACCAAGCCTTGGACCGAATTTGACAAATGCTTAGACGAAGACTTTTCTAACCAAAGCCGAGTCCACATCGACCCTTTTAGCTATGTTCACATCTGTCAAGGCATTACGATAGGAAATATGAAGCAAACTCCGCTGTCGGAATTATTCGCCAATTTTAATCCAGAGAAACATCCGATATGTGCGCCAATTCTAAAAGGAGGACCAGCTGAACTTGTTAGAGAATACGGTATTGAACACGAAGAAGGCTACATTGACGAATGCCACTTATGCTATTCCACTCGTTTGAGGCTAAGAAACAGATTTCCTAACATTTTAGCTCCAGATCAAATCTATGGACTCTGAAAAGAACACATCATCCTTCCTCTATCTGCCCTCTGTTTCTCGAGTGTCATCCATTATTCTAAATCCAATGTGTCCGTTTGATCCTTTTTCAACTTGTGCAGACAAATTTCACAAAAACCTTCCACCTGTAATGCGGGAACTCGTAACAGCTTGGAATACATGAGATCAATCGGCTTCACATGATGACGCAAACCTCTGTTGTGGCCTAACCCATGCGCCACCACTTTGCTTGAAAATTCATCTTTCACTTGGAAAAAAGAGACGACCCCAACTTTTTCAGCCACGTAATCGTGAACCAGATATAGTGCTTTCTTGAAATGTTTTCCATCAAAAAAATAGTACATGGCTACTATAGGGTCCGGTGTTATTCCTAACAAGAGGCTCATCAACTTATCAGAGTTTTTTATCCCCTCAATTCTCTCAACCAATTTTTCAAAAAGAAAGGCGCCAAAAGATTCGCCGCTTGTTGCTATCTGAAAATCATACTCCAAACAAAGTCCTCCAAGATATCTAACATCGTCCCATGTTTCCAACGGGAAATAGGTCCTCGCATCCTCGACAATCTTGACTATGTCTCCTTTGTTTTCAGGCTCTCCGTTAATCGTTAGAACGTTTATGGAACGCATAATTAATACTCACGAACAGAGAAATATAGAGATAATTGCGGGTCTGTACATATTTCAGAAACAGAAGCCTCGGGCGGGATTTGAACCCGCGACCACCGCCTTACCAAGGCGATGCCCTACCGGGCTAGGCCACCGAGGCACAGTTGGCTGCTGCGAAATGCTTTCACATTCCGACATATTTATTGGTTTTGAGAGAATGAAGCATAATCCTCAAACATAACAACAGCTATGCAGTTATACTTTAGTGGCGAATCGCTGAGAAATACAATGAAATCGCTTTGGTTGTTAGGTATTGAAGTTTCACATCAAACAGTTTACAACTGGATTAGGAAGTATGACACCTTAATGCAGAAATACATAGACGAATTAACTTCTCAAGTTTCTGAAACTTAGAGAGCAGATGAAATTTATGCGCGCGCGGAAAAATGAAACTGCTTTAAGCTTAACAACAGACATGCGCAGAATTCCCTACCCTACCACCTTCAAGTTTGCCTTATCATACATTCCCTTCAACATCTTAATTCCATGCGGAGTATAATCTTTCGCCAGAACTTTTTTGGAGCACGGTCTTGAAAGATGTCAATGTATCTATCTGGAACAAATGCCTTACATATTTCTTGGGAAAAGAAATCTTACATGTCTTTAGGCTTCACCACTATACCAGAGTTCCATGGGACAGACTTCAACTATGACGCTTTTAGCCTCTTTCAACTTCACGTTAAGATCTTTTAATTCTCTTCTTGCTGCTCTGCGAGAAAAAGAGCAAACAACACTATAACACAGCGAGATTAATGAAAACACGATGCTGACAATGAGTCCAAGGCCAAACCACGTAAAGCTTATGAAAATTCCTCCTTCAGGATTCCAAAACACATATTCGGGTTTCATCCCAGTAACAGGGCCTACTGAATAAACCACTGTAGCAGCTGAAACGAAATCGGCAATCGCAAATCCTATCCATAGCGAGAAAATGGCGACTACTATCACGTAGCGTTTCTCTTTATGTGCCAAGTCTATCTGGGACAAATCCAACAATTTCATAGTTTCATGCAATCTATCAACTGCTTCACGGCAATTCCGACTGACAGTAATCTTCCCTTCCGACAATCAGACACCTGCTTGAGATTTTTGGTTAGAAATCGAATCTTATGACTAGGGAGTTTTTATGATTTGCGGTAGAAACAGGATTCTCGAGGAAATATCTGACGGTTGTAGGCTTTATCTAAACGTACATGAATGTCATTGTATGAAACAAGACACAATTGTCAGGCATATTGGTGAATTAGGCATTCTCAACATTTTCCCAAACTTGATAGAGAATAGCTGGGCTTATCATCGTCTCGTAGTATTTAGACACGAAGACCTAGAGGAACTCTTGCGACGCCTTGAGAATTGGGGATGGGTTTACAAGATTTTGCGCAAAGTCCCCTTCGACGGGTTTATTGCGAGTTCTTTGACGCTTTCAGCTGACGCCCTATTTTCTGACTTGACTAAGAAACAGATAGAAGCAATGCTAACTGCGCATCGACATGGCTACTACAACTTGCCAAGGAACGCTGATGTTCAAACGATAGCTGCTAAAGAAAAAGTGCCACGCACGACGTTTCAAGAACACCTTAAAAAGGCTGAAAACAAAGTGGTGGGAGCTCTAGTTCCATATATTCAACTATTTAACCACGTGTCGCCAAAGAAAAGAAAAAGCCTCAAGGTAAAGTAAATAGCTAGGCACCCTTTTTTTAATAAAAGAGCTTGGTATGGCCTTAACCACACAACTCAAAGATCTTTTCGAGTCCTTTAATGCGCGTGCGACAGTCAAGAAAATTACTTTTCAAGATGTTTTTAAAGATTTCGAAAACAGATGTTTACGCTTATATACGGTTTCAATCTTTTGGATGAGTGTTCAAGCGGGGGTCTCCAAGCCTGGTCAAAGGAGCAAGGCTTAGGACCTTGTCGCGTAGGCGTTCGTGGGTTCAAATCCCACCCCCCGCACTTTTGATTGAAAGTGGTTACGCAACATTTTTCTTTGCGTTTCTATTTTTTAGCTTGAGGTTGTTAGTGTGAAAGTTCTTGCTATTCAGTCGAGTCCTAACTTAAATGGGTTGACGTCAAGTCTCGCCCAATCCGTTCTCAAGGGCGTAAGAGATGAGGGTGGAGAGACCGAACTTATTCACCTAAATAAGCTGAACCTTAAGCCGTGCATTGCCTGTGACAATGGATGGGGAAAGTGCGGGGATGAAGGGGGCTGTATTCTTGAAGATGACTTCCAGAATTTGACGGATAAGATAGGCAAATGTGATGCATTAGTTTTTGCTACTCCTGTGTACTGGCATGATTTAAGCGAGTTTGCTAAGATCTTTCTGGATCGTCTTCGTAGATGTGAGACTAGTGTAGGCTTTAAGACTTTTACTGGTAAGAAAGTGATTGGGATAGCTTCGGCTGGTGGAAGTGGTCGAGGTGCAGTTCGCGCTCTTTATAATCTTGAAGATTATCTTAGGAGGCTTGGGTTCGATATCTTCGATTTGGTTCCGGTAACTCGGTTCTCAAAGGATCATAAGTTTGAGATGTTGGAAAAGGCAGGTAGACGGCTGATTAGGGGATAGTAGAGAACCTAAGAGTTTAATGAAACCTAGAGGAAAACTATGAAAAAGAGGGGGTTTACGTGAGATATCTCCACTCTATGTGGGTTTAATTCCCATCCTCCGCTTCCACGCATACATCCACATAATTTTTCCCTACGCGCACATGGAAGTATGAGTAGTCTCAACGTTTCTCTTTGCGCTTTTTCCTTTTCTCTTTTCTTTCTTTCTTAGTCACTGGCTTTTTCTTAGAGCTTTTCCCCATACCCAATCAATTCACATCATATTGAGGTTATGGCAGAGCAGCATTAAACTTACGGTCAATACGCACGTTTTTCCATAGAAAAATGTGGGTTTGCAGGTGATGTCTCCACTGAGGAGAGGGTTCAAATCCCGCCCCAGACTTTTAACTTCATTTGCGCTTTTAGAAAATTTTGAGGTCATTCATATCGCGCACGCGCGAAAGTTGTTCTAAACTTGGAAAAGAAGACTAGCGAGTTCAGCATGCAACGCAAAAAGTGTGACGGAAACATAGGTAAAAGTAGAAGGAAGATTACCTTCGCCCTAACACCATCCCAGCAGGGTCAATTTCCGTTCTTAGTATTTCCAATTCTTTCTCAGTCGGCGGCTTTGTTACAGTCACATTGTCAGACACGATTAGTTTAAACTCTGTACTAGCCTTAACTTGGTCAGCTGTCACTCCAGGATGTACCGAAAGCAGAGTCATTCGCTTTGTTTTCTCATCAAATCCCATGATCCCCAGCTGAGTAATCACACGATACGGACCTGTATCGGCTGGAAGTCCAGCCTTCTCCCTAGCGCCAACGCCGCTTAAATATCCAGGGGTGGTTAGAAAGTCTACTTTCTCCACAAATTTTCGTTTGTTTTGTTGCATGAGGATGATTGTTCGCCAACAAAGAGAACCTGCATCATTTGCACCGCCACTTCCAGGCAACCGTACTTTCGGTTTTTCATGTGAGCCTATTACGGTGGTGTTAATGTTTCCGTACATGTCTATTTGAGCAGCTCCTAGAAAACTGTAGTCTACGTAGCCCAACTGGGCGGTAGACATTACGTAATCCATGCTGCTGGCCATGAGCGCCCTATAAAACGTACGTGAATCCCCTACGGATATAGGAAGCATCGGTATTTGCGGTCCCATTCCTCCAGCCTCAAAAACTATGAGCAGATTAGGCGCATGGGTTTTCTGAGCCAAAGCAGCAGCTATAATTGGAAGTCCTGTTCCAACAAGGATTGATTTTTTATCATCAAGGATTTTGGAAGCTGCACAAGCCATAAGCTCGATAGTTGAATACTCAACCTTCATTTCCATAATGTTTCAGCCTTCCTTCCAAGGTGCTTTCACAGGCACTTTAAGTTGCTCAACTTGTCTAAGATACCTAAGCTTTTGGTCTCCACCAATCAAATGTAGATACTCCTCGAAGGATTCAACTCCGTATACGTATTTTTCGAAATACTGTTTTACTCCCTCATCTGTTTTTGAAAGCTTAAGCCACTCCGCCATGTGCTCCTCATCCGAGTAGTAAAGGTATGGCATGTTGCCGGGATGAGATCCATAAGGCACCTCGACAACAGCGTCAACCAAATAGAAAGGAATCACTGTTTTCCAAGGTTCTTTTCTGATTTTCTCTTCATCTATGACTTCTTCAGTTGTTATGATTAGCCTACGTGCGGCTCTGGCAAGCTCAAAATCCTCGACAACTATGCCATCAATTTGAGAGTTTCCATACTTATCGCATCGATGTACATGTACAAAGACTACATCTGGATAGCATGCTGGGAGAAAGCATATAGGTTTTCCACTGAATGGGTCTTTCATAATCTTCGCAGAACTGTGTCTAAAGGTGTCGGTGCCCAGCATCACGCGTGTTGGAATAGATGGAAGACCCATAGCTGCCGCTTTGAAGCGCCACTGGAAGCCGGCGTTTGAAATTTCAGCTACAACTTTTACCCTTCCGTTCTCAACTGCTCTTCTAGATGCTGGCGACAAGCCTCGAAGCTCGTGTCCGAAGCAGTAGGCTACCTCCGCCTTGCTTACGCAACCTGATGCCACGAGTGTGTCAAAGTCGTGAACGCCAGTCTTCCCAGCCATTACAAGATTACGTTTCCTTTGCCTTATAATTTCATAGATAGCGGCCATAGAAACTCTAATGTGACCAAATCCACCCATAGCTATGTAATCTCCATTATGCAAAAACTTAGCAATCGCCTCTTTCAAATTCGTCTGCTTGTCTTCAAGGCTTCTGGACTTGTTTTCTAAGACCCATCTTCGATGCTCATCTGGGTCGCGCCACGCCAATAATTCTCCTTTTCCTTCGTCAAGAATACCAAATCTTTCTTCATCCTCGATTATGTTGCTCAGAGATTAAATAAAGTCGTATTTGATGTTTTCTTAAACAAGATGTGTGCCAGTCTAGAAGAGGTTTGAGCTCTCGTAAGTATATTTTAAGCAGGTTTTTGCCAACAAACCTGTGTGTGGATCTCGCCTCTACACTAATCACTATGTGTTTTGGGGAAAGTAAGAAAAGCAACAACACCCAATTGTATCTTGAAGAAGCATGACACGACGTGGACGACCGCGAAAATATAGGTGGTTTGCCTTCAAAGATTTAGAAAACAAATTTTCACCTGAAACTCAATACTTGAAGTGGGCTAGCGCAAATAACACTGCTCTCCAAACTATCGCCGCAACTGGCTGTCCAAACTGCCATAGCGAAAATTTTGAGCTTCGCCACGACAAGAAATACAAGATTATCCGTTTCCACTGCATTGAATGCCGCCACGAAACCTCTTATAGAATCAAGACGCCAAAACCTGGCAGCTTCGAAACTGTTCCCGTCTTTGAGGGCGGTGTTCAAATTGGCGAAAAGATTGTGGATTTTTATCATCCAGCAACAAGACGGCAGAGAAGTGACGCTCTCGTGTTAAGGTTTTCTCGCGGCGTTGAAAGTGGCAGAATCAGTTTGGGCGGCGAATGGTACGTCGATGGAGTAGTTGGGGGTGTATATGACCAAAAACGATATTATGCTAACTTTGGAGAGGTGATGTTGGTGTGTAGTTGGAACAGGATGCAGGCGGAACATAAAAAACGCTTGCGTGAGCTTGAAGGAGAAAGCATCGTCTGATTTTCTGTAATATTATTGAGGAGAGCATATTTTTTGCAGCTATAATTATAGTCATGTTTCTATTTAATGCAACCAGAGTTTTTCAAAGCATCTAAAACTAAAAACGTTTCAGTCTCTTGTTCTTTTCTACCCCAACTTCCATCTTTATTCTGTCTCCTAACAACTAAAGGAAACGCCTTTTCAAACTGTTTCTTTGCTAAAGCATGGTGCGCTCTGGATAAAGCATGAAACGTGTGGTAGAAAGGAAAACCTTTCCACGCTCCTCTCTTGGTCTGTCGCTTCGCCAAATATTTCACTCCACTCTCAACCTTGTTGGATTCTTTGCTCAACGGATGTTCAATTAATATGCGTAACACGTTGATTGTGCACCATGAACCACACCAGTCTGGCCTCCAAAACTTAAGATAAGATTTTACAGTTGTTTGAACTTTCCTGTTGTTATCAAAACCGAAAATATGGAACAAATGAACTGCATAGGTTGTTTGGTAAAAAACTGTGCAGCCTGGGCCAAACTCTCCATAAGATGTCGAACGCATCACGCTCGCGTCTTTTCTGTTGTTTGAGAGAAAAAAACCTGGATAGCCTCTATACTGGTGTCTCTGAATTGACAGAAGCCACTCTAGCCCCTTCCTAACGCTTTTATCTTTTGCATCGTAGCCTAGGAGAGCAAGCTTCCAAAGACTGTTAGCAGTGGTGACAAATAGCTGGGTCCAGCTTCCATCTGTTGACTGACTGGCAACCGTTTTCTTATACAAGTTTTTCTTCAAGTCTACGTCAGCTTTAGTTTCTTTTTTGAATGTGTCTCTTCTAAGGTAAACGCCGATTGGTGATTCTAGATGTGCAACATAATTAAGCGGGTTGACTTTCAACTCGTTTAATACGTTTTCCATGAAAGATCACATTTTGAAAATAGCTTCGACTTTATTATAATGTTTTCTAGATTCGAAAGTGGCAATAGCTGTTCTATTGTTATCTAGTGAATGGCTTAAAATAAAAAGAAAGAAAAATTGGGGAAATGGTGTGCTATTTTTCTTTCGCCATAGCTAGGACGGCTTTAACTGCGATTATGACAGCGGCTGGAGCTGCGAACGCTGCGATATAGCTGGTGATTGCTGCGGCGATATAATAGACCACTTGTAGTGCCTCAATTTTTAGCAGTGGATCCCAGACTCCTCCAGCACCAGCGACCATCAGAGCAATTGTTGCTATAAGGAACGGAGTGACCTCTTTAGTGGTAATGCTTGTGAGTCCGATAATGATTCCTAGGATTAACATGATTAGAATGACATAGCCATTGGTGTTTTCAACATCAGGGTCGCTAAAGCCCCCTGTTTCATGTGCAGCAAAGGCCATGTAGCCGATTGCTAGTCCCGCTACGATTGCTATGACAAGGAAGATGATGTACGCCCATTTTGCTATCTCTTCCATTTCCATTTTAAACCCACAAAAGTCTAGTTATCATTACTAACACATTATAAATCTTACGCATGAAATTAATATGTACAACCGCGTTTTTGGGGTTTTTCGGCGAAAAAACTTCATTGCGCCGTTTTTCCAACTTTTGTCTTGAAGAGACATGGCGCTAATTAGCAAATATAACGTTAAATCCGCCAAGAGATGCCAACGGACAACGTAGTAAAGCTTTTTTCTAAAGCTTATCAAGATAGTTTGAGAAGAAAGCGATGACGAAAGTTAACGAGAAAGTCAAAGAAATTGCCCAGGACATAAAAAGAATGAAAATACGTGGCGCAGGGAAAATCGCTAGATCTGCTGCTGAAGCGCTTCTTATAACTGCTCAGCAGTCGAAGGCTAGGAAATCTTCAACTTTGGTTAAGGAGCTTGAGACCTCAGCGAAGCTTCTTCTAAGCACTCGGCCGACAGCCGTGTCATTGCCAAACAGCATACGCTACATAATGTTTAGAGTTAGAGAAGCTCAAAAAAGAAACGTGAAATTGGAAGACTTGCGATCTCTTGTTGTTAAAACTGCGACAGAATTTATTCAAAACTCTGAAAATGCCGTAAAACATATTGGTGAAATTGGTGCTAGGCGAATAGAAGATGGCGATTTTATCATGACCCATTGCAATAGCGCTGCAGTCACAGCTGTGCTTAAAACGGCTTTTAATCAGGGTAAGCGCTTCAAAGTGTTTGTATGTGAAACGAGACCGCGCTTTCAGGGCAGAATAACCGCTAAGGCATTAAGCAATGTTGGAATACCTACTTCATTAATTGTTGATGGAGCTACCCGCTTTTTTATGGCAAAGATGGATAAGGCGATTGTTGGAGCCGACGCCGTAGCTGCTAATGGCGCTGTTGTAAATAAAATAGGAACTTCGATGGTGGCTTTGGCTGCACACGAGTCAAGAGTTCTATTCTTCGTAGCTGCAGAAACCTACAAGTTCAGCCCAGAGACCATGTTAGGGCAGCTTGTGAAAATAGAAGAACGTGGTTCTTCAGAAATCCTATCGGAAAAAGCACTAAAGAGAATACCGAATGTCACGGTGCGGAATCCTTCATTTGACATAACTCCTCCAGAGTACATAGACCTTATAGTTACAGAAAGGGGAATTATACCGCCTCAAGCAGCCATCATGATAATACAAGATGAGTTTGGCTCCATAACGGCAGAAGAATTGATGGAGTATCAAATATACCACTTGGCGGACGAAGACGAACCTTAACTAATCTGTGTAAAAACACTTAAGAAACATACGCGAAGTTATTGTTGAATGGGGTGTTTGGAGAGGAATATGAATGGCAGGAATAGTTCTTGTCAGAGACGTTATGTCAAAAGACGTAAAAGTAATTAGACCTGACACACTTGTCAAAGAAGTCGTTGCTACGATGAACAAGTTCGACATAGGCTCTATTGTAGTGGTGCAGAGTAACCGCCCGGTAGGCATTATAACTGAACGTGACATTCTTCGAAGAATAGTGGAGCCGTGTTTAGCGCCAGAAGCTTTGCGTGCGAGAGAAGTTATGACAAGCCCTGTGATAACCATTCGCGATACTGCCAGCGTCGATGAAGGGGCGAAGATTATGGCGAGGAAAAGAATTAAGAGGCTTCTTGTTATGAACAACGACAAACTTGTTGGAATACTCACATTCACCGACATAGTAACGCAGGTTCCTAACATGCTGAGAATACTGGAGGAACTTGTAAGACCCCAACACCGTTCATACTAGCCGCACTAACCGTTTCCCTTTCTTTAGAGTTTTTATATGTGAGATGGCAGTCTTTCTAAAGAAACAGAGTATAGGAGAACATCTGGCTTTGGACAAAGACAAAATGATTGAAATGTACCGAAAAATGTTGGAAATCAGGCTTTTTGAAGAAAAAGTCTTCGAGTTGTACGGTCAGAACCTTGTACCTGGCACTATCCACCTGTATGCAGGAGAGGAGGCAGTAGCCGTAGGCGTATGTGCAAACCTGCGAAAAAATGATTACATCGTAAGCACCCACCGAGGACACGGACATTGCATAGCGAAAGGCGCAAGATTAGACAAGACGATGGCTGAAATTTTAGGCAAGAAAACAGGATATTGCAAGGGGAAAGGTGGTTCTATGCACATAGCAGACTTCAGTGTAGGCATGTTAGGCGCAACTGCAGTGGTAGGCGGAGGAATCCCAATCGCCACAGGCGCAGGGCTTTCCATAAAGCTAAGAGGCACAGACCAAGTAACAGCTTGTTTCTTCGGCGATGGGGCTTCAAACCAGGGAACATTTCACGAAGGTGTCAACTTGGCAGCGGTTTGGAAGCTTCCAGTTCTATTCGTATGCGAAAACAACCTCTATGCCATGGGAACCCGTCAAACTCAGGTCATGCTCATAAAAGACATCGCGAAAAGAGCTGCTGCATATGGGATTCCCGGAGTCTCGGTAGATGGAAACGACGTATTAGCTGTTTACGAAGCAGCACAAGAGGCAGTCAAACGAGCAAGAAGCGGCGATGGCCCCACGCTGATAGAATGCAAAACATACAGACACAAGGGGCATTCCCGCTTTGACCCAGCAACCTACAGACCAAAAGAGGAAGTTGAAGAGTGGCTTGGGAAAGACCCAGTTCGTAGACTTGAGAAGCGGCTTCTGGAAAACGGAGAAATCTCAGATACAGAGGCAATGCAGATAGAAAAGGAAGTGTCTGATGCTGTGGAGGCCGCCGTCGAGTTTGCCATGGATAGCTCCTATCCCACTCCTGAGAGGCTCTGGAAGATGTTTATGCGCAGGGAGGGTGAGAAGATGCGAGAAATAACTTTTAGAGATGCGCTTCGCGAGGCACTGTTGGAAGAGATGCGACGAGACAAAAACGTGTTTCTCTTGGGTGAAGATATAGGGCGCTACTGGGAGGGCGCTTTCAAGGTGACTAAAGGGTTGGCTAAAGAGTTCGGTGACGAACGTGTCAGAGATACTCCAATCAGTGAATCTGCCATCGTAGGGGCTGCAGTTGGTGCTGCAATAACTGGCATGCGGCCTGTTGCAGAAATTATGTTCGGCGACTTAACAACTCTTGCCATGGATCAGATAGCTAACCAAGCAGCCAAAATTCGCTACATGTTTGGTGGACAAGCAAAAGTGCCTCTAGTCGTCAGAACTCCTTTCGGTGGAGGCGTTAACATTGCAGCCCACCATTCTCAAAGTCTTGAGGCGTGGTTTATGCATGTACCTGGACTATTTGTTGCAGTTCCTTCAACGCCTTATGATGCGAAAGGACTGTTGAAAGCAGCAATAAGAAGCGACAATCCCGTAGTGTTTTGCGAGCATAAGCTTCTCTATCCAATTGAAGGCTTGATACCCGAAGAAGACTACACGATTCCGTTCCGTGCTGCTGACGTCAAAAAGGAAGGTAAAGACGTAACAATAGTTGCCACTATGTTCATGGTTCACAAAGCCTTGGAGGCGGCGAAAACACTTGAAAAAGATGGCCTAAGTGTTGAAGTCGTTGACCCGCGGACGCTTGTTCCCCTAGACAAAGAAGCCATAATCAACTCGGTGAAGAAAACAGGACGCTTAGTCATCGTAAGCGAAGACTGCAAAACAGCCGGAGTGACTGCGGAAATTGCCGCTGTGGTTGCTGAGGAAGCCATAGACTATCTTGACGCTCCGATAAAACGAGTTGCTGAACCAGACACTCCGATTCCCTTCAGTCCACCGCTAGAAAAATATGTTATACCTGACGAAAGACGCATAATAGAAGCGGTGAAAGAAATCGTTTAGAAGGAGTGAACTATTTTGGTCACAAAAATCCTCATGCCCCGACTCAGCCTAACAATGAAAACTGGTAGCGTAATCCAATGGTTTAAGAAAGAAGGCGAAACAGTTGAAAAAGGCGAACCCGTTGTAGAAGTGCTTTCCGAAAAAGTCACATACGACGTTGAGGCATCTACGGCAGGGGTTCTTCGAAAAATCTTAGCTGAGGAGGGTGTGGACATGCCTGTGGGCGCCACACTTGCTTTGATAGCTGCACCCGACGAGGAGTTGCCCGAAGTTGAAGTTGCAATTGCAGCTGAGGCTCCTCCTACTAAACTTGTCGAAAAGGCTGCGGTAAGGAAAGAAACAGAGACAACTGTAGTCAGAGAACGTGTTTTGGCTTCACCCGCAGCAAAAAGACTGGCGAAAGAACGCAACATCGATTTGACGCAAGTACAAGGCACTGGTCCTGAAGGAAGAATTGCAGAAGAAGATGTCAAACGTTTCATAGAAGAAAAAACCGAGCTGACACCACGGGTAAGAGAGGTAATTCCTTTAACGGGTATTAGGAGAACAACTGCAGAACGTGTTGCTTCCAGTTTTCAGACAGCACCCCACAGCTTCATCATAATGGATGTTGACATGACGGAAGCCGTAAAACTGCAAGAAAAAACCCAGTCTTCCTACACAGCAATATTGGTCTATGCGGTGGCGAAGGCTTTGCGTGAGCATCCAACGGTAAACTCCACGTTAATAGATGGGAAAATCCAAGTTTATGAAGACATTAACATAGGCGTAGCTGTTTCCACCGACAAGGGTCTTGTTGTTCCTATTATAGGTAATGCAGATAAAAAACAGCTTGCAAAAACATCTTCAGAATTAGAGGAATTAGCTGAGAAAGCACGACGGGGTAAGCTGTCAAAGGAACAATTAACTGGTGGAACTTTTACGGTGACAAACCTTGGAATGTATGGTGTGAAAACGTTCTTGCCAATAATCAATCCTCCTGAGGCCGCCATACTTGCAGCGGGATGTACGGTGGAGAAACCAGTTGCCGCAGGTAAAGAAATTGTAGTCAAGCCTGTGATGACGCTTACGCTTGCGTATGACCACAGAATAATAGACGGCGCACCCGCATCCATATTCTTGAGAAAAATAAAAGAAATAATTGAAGCGAGAATTACAACTGAATAAGACACATCCAAAAACGAGATTGGTTATTCCATTTTCTGTGTTTATGTTCACGTAGCAGCCTATCTCTTGGAAAAATCTTAAGTGCGTCACAGTCTTTCTCAAATCCCAGTGATCATCTATGAAGGCCGTCGTGTACTACAGCCTCGACAACATGCTAATCGAAGACATGCCTATACCCAAAATTGGTGCGCAAGAAATCTTAGTGGAGATGAAGGCTTGTGGGGTATGCGGCTCCGATCTAATGGAGTGGTACTTAAAAACGCGTGTACCTCTAGTGCTTGGACATGAACCATCGGGCGTAGTTGCTAAAGTTGGCAGCAAAGTAGAGGGCTTTGAGGTGGGTGACAGAGTTTTCGCCCACCATCATATTGCCTGTTTAACCTGCCACTACTGCCGACGCGGAGCCTACACCTTGTGCGAACAGTTCACAAAAACTCATCTGGAACCAGGTGGCTTCGCGGAGTACTTTAAAGTTCCAGCGCCAAACCTTCGAACCGACACCTTAAAAATTCCCCATGAACTTTCCTTCGAAGAAGCAGCCCTCGTAGAACCAGTTGGATGTTGCATTCGAGCCTTAAACAAATGTAATATCCAAGCATCAGACTCGGCTGTAGTTGTTGGCGCTGGGCCCTCAGGGATTATTCACACGATGCTCTTACGAATTTTGGGTGCAAGCCAAGTTATAGTTACTGATTTTATTGATTATAGGCTGAAAGCAGCTAAACGTTTAGGTGCAGATTTGACGGTTAACCCGGAGACAGAAAGCCTTATTGATGTGGTTAAGAAAGCAACTGACGGACGGGGCGCAGACGTTGTTATTGTCACTGCACCCAACGTTAATGCTTATCTTGCTGGAATGGAACTTTGTTCCAAAGGTGGAACTTTATGTGTTTTTGCACCTACTCAATCAGAAGATTTTATGCGACTAAGCCCGAATAAACTGTTCTTCTCTGAAATCAAACTAATACCCTCTTATTCAACATCGCACATAGAAACTAGAACTGCTCTCAAGCTCATTCAGACAAAAAGAATTGATGCAAAAACCCTGATAACGCATAGGTTTCCGTTAAGTAGAACCGTGGAGGCGTTCCAAACAGCGGCGAGAAGCAAGGAATGTATAAAAGTGGTGGTGTTGAATGAGCGGTGAAAAAATGAGAGCCGCAATGCTTTACGGGGTAAAGGACCTTCGAGTAGGATATGTCGAAAAGCCGCAGATAGGCTCTGGAGAGGTCTTAGTCAAGATTAAAGCCGCAACAACCTGCGGTACAGATTTGAAGATTTTTCAGAGAGGATACGTAGAGAAAATAATCAAGTTGCCAACAATTTTTGGGCATGAGTGGGCAGGCGATGTTGTTGAGATTGGTGAAGGCGTAACGTGGCCTAAGAAAGGCATGCGGATTCGAGCGGGAAATAGTGCTCCCTGTCTGCGGTGTAAGATGTGTCAAAAAGGAAAATACAACTTGTGTGAGGACATGCTTTGGCTGTGGGGCGCCTACGCCGAGTACATTCGCGTTCCAGCCCGCACAGTTCGGGTCAACACGCAAGAAATTCCATCTCACGTTACTTATGAAGAAGCCGCGATAACTGAACCTCTCGCTTGTGTTCTCCATGGAGCTGAGGAAGCAGGCATAAAACTTGGTGACACTGTAGCAATAATTGGTGCGGGGCCCGTCGGTCTTCTCCATTTACTTGTTGCCAAGAAACTTGGTGCAGGAAGAATAATTATAATTGATTTAGTTGATGAAAGACTTGAGTTTGCTCGAAAACTTGGGGCAGACGAAACAATAAACGCTCGAATGGAAAATGCTGTGGAGCAAGTCAAGAAACTAACAAGCGGTTATGGGGCGGATGTAGTAATTGAAGCCATAGGCTTGCTAGCTACTTGGGAACAAGCGTTGAAAATGGTGTATAAAGGTGGCACAGTGCTTGAATTTGGTGGTTGTCCGCTTGGAACCAAAATCGAGGTGGGTACTGAGCTGTTGCATTATGGTGAAGTTAGGGTGATGGGGGCTTTTCATGCGACTCCTACGCATTTTAGGAAGGCGTTGAATCTTATTGCGTCTGGGGTGTTAAATGTGAAGCCTTTTGTTACTGGGCGAATGCCGTTGAGAAAAATTCGAGAGGCATTTAAACTTCTGGGTTGTTCCAAGACTGAGATAAAATTGGCCATACAACCGTAGAACTTCAAAGAAAAGGGAAAGTAGGCTTTTTATTATATGTTCCAGATAGGCGTCTGATAGATGCAAGGTATAATTGGCGTTTAGTGGAGGAGGGAAAGTTAGAAATCTTTCTTGTTGATCATTAGTGGGGTGTTATGAGAGAGTTTATTTTGTATTCTCGCCGGGGCAGAACCGATGGCAAATTCGGGAGTTTGAGGGCGGGGGGTAGGTTGGATGTTGTTTATCAGTGTTTGTTGTTTGGTTTGTTTGTTTCTGGTGCGTTGAGGCGTGATGTTGTTTTTCATGTGGTTTTGGGTGGGCCGCCTAGGCCTCCGTTGTGTTTGACTGTGGATGGGAGGGGTCTGTGGGATGTAAGGACGGATGAGCGGACGTGGGAGGAGATTTTTAGGAAGGTTTTGTCTGATGGTTCGCATCCCGGGATTAGTGTTGAGAAGGAGAGTTTGCAGGAGCTTGTGAAGAAGCGTGTTGACAGGAATGTGTTTGTTCTTGAGGAGAAGGGTGAAGACGTTTGGAAGATGAAGTTTGGAGAGGATCCAGTGTTTGTTTTGGGTGATCAGGTGGGGTTGCCGAAGAAAGATGAAAGATACGTTTTGCGTTTTAGTAGAAAAATTTCTTTGGGTAAGCGACCGTATCTTTCAGCAACCTGTGTTGACGTTATTAACTATCTAGCTGATTTACAAAACATTCTCTAGCTATCAAACACTTCATCAACATGATAACAAGCACCAATTTCGATGAATATTCTCGCTAAAACTTATTTCTACGATATAGCTGAGTATTGTAAGGAAAGGAATTGTCTAAAAGAATAGTTTCTAGAATAATATTGGCACTGTTGCTAATCTCCGTTTTAACGTTGAAGTTCAATACACAATCAACTAAATTTAGACCTATGAATTGGGCTGATGATGCTGTCCTACACATTATTGACAAAAATAATCAGGATAACTATCCTACTTCTTTGCCTCCAATAGATTGGGTTCACTACCACAACTATACGGAGATAGTTACAATATTACTAGCGTTGAACGAAACTTATCCAAATATTGTTGATGTTTTTTCTATTGGCAAAAGTTGGTGGAACCGTGACATCTATTGTGTGCGGCTGACAAACGAAACAGACCAAAAGTCAAAATCGGAAGTTCTTTTCGTAGGTTACCATCATGCTCGTGAGCTTATAAGTGCCGAGCTTCTCTTATATTTTGTTGTTCATGCCGCCACGAATTATGGTTCGAACACTACCATAACGGAACTAATCAACACATGTGAAATCTACGTAGTTGTGGCACTCAATGTTGATGGCTTCGACCTATTCGAAGCCAATGATTGGCAAAGGAAAAATGCTAGACCTACAGATGAAGATAATGATGGCTTATTTGATGAGGATCCACCTGACGATGAAGACGGGGACGGTTACATAGAGGAGTTCTGGCAACATTTTCCAACTGGATATGAAGGCGTAGATGATGATGGCGATGGCTTTTTAAACGAAGACTTTGTAGGAGGCGTTGACCTAAACAGAAACTATGGCTATCAATGGAACGCAACCGTTCAAAGCGGTAGCACCGACCCATCTGCAGAAGACTACCGTGGACTAGCACCATTCTCAGAACCAGAAACACAAGCCATAAGGGACTTCACCCTGCAACACAATTTCAGATACGCTGTAAGTTTCCATTCTGGTGCCGAATGCATTATTTATCCATGGAGCTATTCAACAGTTTTTCCGCCAGACCATGAAACGTTCAATGAAACTGCAAGTCAAATTTCGAGTCTTGTGGGATGTTGGTATGGGCAGTCAGGAGCATGGTATACGACTTCTGGTGTTTGGGATGACTGGATGTACGGCAACAGAAGCATAATGGCTTTCACGTGTGAAATCTATACAAACGACAGTGCATGGCAATACGAACCTGGACCATACCCAAACTCGTGGTGGGTAAAAGGTGTCTCCGAATTCTTCAACCCTGACCCTGATAACATCGAAGCCATAATCCAACGTTGGCTACCAGTCTTCACTTATATTACAGACAAAGCAATAAACGCAACCTACGACATAGCTATAACTAGCATAAAACCCGTAAGAACCATAATTGGACAAGGATTCTCCACAAGCATAAACGTATCAGTCGAAAATCAAGGCAATTTTGCAGAAACTTTCAACGTAACACTCTACGCCAACACAACACTCATCGACACGCTTACAAATATCACCTTAACAAGCGGAAACTCCACAACTATTACCTTAACGTGGGATACAACAGGTTGGGCTAAGGGCAACTACAACGTAAGCGCGTATGCCACTCCAGTGTCAAACGAAGCAGAAACTTCGGATAGCTTGCTCGTATACGGCTGGGTTTTTGTGAGTATTTCTGGCGATGTTGATGGCGACCGAGACGTGGACATATATGACGTGGTAAAAATCACTGGTATCTATCGGTCTCAAGCAGGAGATCCGAACTACAAGCCAAACTCCGACATTGACGGCGATGGTATAATCGATATATACGACGTGGTAAGATGCACATCACATTATGGACAAAGCTGGCAACCATGACTTCTCCTTCTCCTTTCTATTATTCTCTAAAAGTTGAAGCCTCGGGCGGGCTTTGATCCCGCGACCGACGGTTTACGAAACCGTTGCTCTACCAGGCTGAGCCACCGAGGCGCACTGCTAAATGACTGAGCAAAACAGCATTTTAAACATTCGCAAACTCAGCAAGAAAAAAGGAGATTGCGGGATCATTCAAGGTTTCTTTCGTAGGTAAAGTCCTTCTTAACCACTTTGAAGCCAACCTTCTCATACAATTTCATTGCCTTCGTCACATTCCAATCATCCACACCCAACATCGCCGTAGTCATACCTTTAGCTTTCAACGTTTCCATGCCTTGCAACATCAACCTCGTACCAATCCCCCTTATTCTATTAGGCTTCAACACACCGATATCCATAATCCAACCGCTCTTCACATTCTTCTCCACATTATACTTCTCATCAATCCCCACACCAATATAACCCACATGTTCCTCGTCAAAAATGGTAAAAAACCATACTTGCTCCTTAAACCACGGATCCTTCCGCAACCAATAAACCATCTCCTCAAAAGTGCCAGGTCTAAAGTTAAAATGCTCCTTGAAACATTCGTTGCTAAGCCAAGTAAGCACCTTCAAATCCTCATCTAAATCCTTTCGAAGCGGCTTCAACACCACTTCCTTGTTCTCCCCAATATCTGAAGGGATCTTGTCCAAGTCCCTTTTCATCAAACTAAACTTCCGAACCAACTTAAAACCCAAGTTTTCCCAAAGGCGGATCCTATCTTCCCTAGTATCAACAGCCCAACCTTGAACAATTTCCATCCCGCGACTCTTCAACTCCTTCAGAGCAATATTCACAAGCTTTTCCTCTACTCCCTTACCTCGAAACTCGGGAATAATCCCAAAAGACCTTATGAAACCTTTCCTTTCTTCTCTTTTTTTGTCAACATGAGCATGAATAATTCCAACAGGCTTTCCATCTAGTTCTGCAATGAATCTTCCTTTAGAATCAAAATCAGGCGCTTTTTCAAAAATCCTAAACTCATCCACTGCAATCTGCCTGTCATCCTCATATTCTTTGAACGCAGCATTCCGTACCCTAACCCAGTCTTCTTCATCTCTTCCCTGAACAAACTGGCGAATTTTCAGCAAATTATTTTCCTCCAAATTTCCTACAGCAAAACATCATCCACAAATTTAACCATTTCCCCTTCCCGTAAACGTGGCTGATATTTGCTAATATTTAAGCCAAACCACAACAATTCTTTACCAAGAGAAGGTGTTACTGACTTGGGCACAGCAGAGAAGCTTGGCGAACGCAAAATAATTGAAACCATCTGTAAACACCTGAACAAAGCCCCCAACATGCCGGTGTCTTTCGGCGACGACGTTTCAACCATCAGATACAACGACAACAACCTCGCAGTTCTAAAAACAGACATGCTTGTAGGCAAAACAGATGTCCCACCCCAAATGACCTATTGGCAGGCTGCTCGCAAAGCAGTCGTCATGAACATCAGCGACTTCGCTGCAAAAGGTGTAAAACCCTTAGGGCTCCTTGTTTCATTAGGCATCCCGCGAAACTTAACAAAGAAAGATATAACGCAGATTGGAAAAGGCTTGAATGCGGGCGCAAGAGAATACGACACCTACGTCTTGGGAGGAGACACAAGCGAAACACAAGACCTCATAATTAGCATTGCAGCTTTCGGATTAACAAAAAAAGAAAACCTCATCTTACGCAACGGCGCACACCCAGGAGACATTGTAGCCACAACAGGCTTATTCGGCTTAACATCGTTGGGCCTTAAAATATTAACAGCGAAACTCACTGCACCACCGAAAATTAGAAAGAAGCTTGTGGACGCTGTTCTGATGCCCCATGCAAGGCTCAAAGAAGGCCTAGCTTTAGCAAAAACAGGCGCAACTACAGCGTCTATAGATTCCAGCGACGGATTGGCGTGGAGTCTTTATGAAATCAGCCGCGCCAGCAACATAGGCTTCGTAATTGACACTCCGCCAATCGCTCAAGAAACCTGCGAGTTCGCAAAAATACACAATCTTAACCCTTTGGAGATAAGCCTTTACGGCGGTGAAGAATATGAGTTAGTTGTCACCATTAAGCCAAGACATTGGAGAAGAGTTAGAGAAGCGGTTGTGCAAGAAGGAGGCAACCTTGTGAAAATCGGCAAGACCACATCAAAGAAAGCTCTACTTCTCAAGCAAAAGGGTAAGATGGTCAAAATAGAAGCGCGAGGATATGAGCATTTCAAGCATGAAGGGAAGCGACTAGGCTGATTCAATCCTGTGACGTTGGAAGTCTCCCCTACGTAGGTGAACCTGACAAGTTGTTAAAGGGGGCTGAAAATTTTGCGGCTAGTATTAGCGACGCCTCTGCCAAGCTTTTTGAGCAGACGGTTGTTGACGCTTTTTTAGACAAGCTGAAGGCAGGCATTGCAGTTCCAGCTTTTCCGCAATTTAGAGACATGAATAAGATGTTTCTTTCAACTTTCGAAGGCTTAGAAAAGATAAAGGGCGGCTACATCGAGACAGGGCGGCTAACCTTGAAGTCTGGGTATGGCAGACTACCTGAAGTGGCAGCTATAGAGCGAAACGCTGAAAAAATTCACGCGCAGACAGGCGACCCTTTTCAGTTCAGGGTCTGCATTACTGGACCATATACATTGGCCTTATTTTTCCCCTATAAGAACAGTCAAACCTACGGACAACTTGGTCGAGTGCTTTCAGAAATCATAGAGAAGAACGTTTTTGCCACTAAGCAAGGAAAAGTTGCCCTAATTTCTATAGACGAGCCGCTTTTTGGCATGGTTGACGACCCTTTAATAGACAGAGGCACTGAGGGAAGGGAGGAGCTTCTTGCGGCGTGGGAATCCATGATGAGCGATGCTAGAAACAGGAACGTAGAAACTTGTATCCATCTCCACTGCACCTCTGACGACTTGTTCTGGGCGGTCAAGTCGCTTAGGGTCGTAGAGTCACATGTAGATGACCCTCTTTACGAGATGAAAACAACTAAACAGCGTTTGGAAAGGGAAGATAAACTGTTAAAAGCTAGCATAGCCATCACAGACTTTGATCGATTAGTCAGGGAGAAGTTGGGTTCAAATGCGTCTGACGATTCTGTCGCAGAGGCTTGGAAAAACATTTCAAATGGGACGTTGAATCCAGAAGCGTTTCTGGAAGATGTTGGTGTCATGAAGAAGCGGCTTGTGAGAATTGTTGGACGGTTTGGTGTGGAAAGAGTGGTGCTGGCTGGTGCAGAATGCGGGTTACGAGGATTCCCAACCTATGCCTCTGCAATACATTGCTTAAAGCGTGTCTCGAAGGCTGTAGAATCAATCGCAAAATAGTTGATTTAGTGTATTGCCAAGGCACTATATCAGAAAACTCGGCGCGTAGTTTGTTGTCTAGAATTTGTCTGTTAAACAATGCTTTTTAAGATATTATGGTGTCCGTCTGCTTTTCATCAACGTTTTTTCAATGTTTTCCAACCGCTTCTCAATAGCATCCAGTCGGTTCAGAATTTGCTTTAATATGCGCCCTGAATTTTCTGTTGGAAAACTAGGCAGAGGAGTTGGTGGAGGCCATCGCCAATCTTCTTTTTTCTTAGGTCTTTTTGGCAATGTTGGGGGATAAACTGCCGCTTCTTTCTTTTTAGCCATGAATCTCACATCAAATAATTAGTGAGACGAGTTTATTAAAAATGTCGCAGCAAATGTGAATCATATATTCCTTGGCTTTTAACCTGTTAAGCGGTTCGATACGCTATTTTACGTTTGTAAAAGTGAAAGCTATAAAAAGGAGTGAAGCATTAAATTTTAATCTCGTGTCGGAACCGCAAATTTCGGGTGAGAACGGTTTCTAGATGCGTTGTCTTTTTTTGCGGCGTTTGACGCAGGACTTTCTAGGTTTTTTCTTCTGATTATTTTCTATTTCAATCAGTTGTAGTTTTTCCAACCCTTGAATAGCAGCGCCGGGATAATTTCGTTCAATCTCTCTTCTCAATCCTTTCGTGTCAACGTCACCATATTTTTTGACGTATATCACTGGTCTACCGTTTTTGTCGTATTTGACGGATATGGAGTAGCCTGAAGCGATTTCTATAGGTTCAGGTTCTGTTAATATGAATTGTTCAGGTTCGTCCAAATCTAAAAATTCTGGAGAATTTTTTCTTTGTTTTCTTTCTGCCATGTTTTTAGCATCCTTATTATGAAAGGGGATGCCCAAATTAAAGTCTTGTTTCTCCATAATCAAGATTTCTTCTTCAGCAGCAAATTCTTTTATGTGTCATTAGTTTCTTTTCGTACTGTTTCAAACAATCTGCTGCTTCTCCGATGTCCATGAATAGCTTGTCGACCCTTTCCACATCTTCCACAGTCACCTTATCTCGACCTGCAGTTTTGGCGCTTTGAGCTGCTAAACTTAGAAGCCCAACGGCGTACCGAGGGGAACTCTTTGCACCAACCTCTGTAAGTTTTCTAATAGCGCCTTTTTCCATCTTTATCTTCTCTTCTTCACAACTTATTCGAAGAATTTCTCGGATACTTTGTGAGTCATACACTTGAGTTAGCGGTGTTGTTTTTAGGGAAATTTTGGTTTCAATGCTTTTGTCTTACACGCATCTACGCATTCAAGACAGTATATGCATTCGGGATGGGTGAACTTTTCCCAAGACAAATCAAGAATTGGAACTTTCATTGGGCATGCTTCTACGCAACTGCGGCAGCTTTCCTTTGTGCAGTGTACTACGTTTCTTTTCAGCCCTAGAAAACTAAAATGATTAAGCAGAGCCATTATCGCTCCTACAGGACAGAAGTATTTACACCAGCTTCTGGGAGTATAGACTGCAAACACTAAAACAAGCCCCAAAATAAACAGGCGAGTCCAAAACAACGGTGAAAGAGTAAGTATCCCTCCTAAAATGTCTTGGAAAAGTGCTCCTGCAGAAAATGCGTTGTATGCCATGGTGGGCAGTACTGCAAACAGCATGTCGTGAGGACTCAACGCGTTAAAAGGTGCCTGGGCGAAAACTCCCAAAGCATCTCGATAACTGTAACCCATTCTCATTATTATTGTGGCAGATATTGTTATGCTTATGAGTAAAACTGCTCCAAGGATTCCATATTTTATATAAACCATATCTTTATGAGTTCTCGGCGAAATTTCCATGTGTTTTCTTTTCATGTAGCCGAGTATGTCTTGGATGAAGCCAAATGGGCAAGCCCACCCGCACAATGTTCTGCCCAAAAGCACCGCAACTATGAGAAAAGATGCAAGGGGAAGCCATGGAAAAGTGGCTTCGTAAAGCATATACTGCATTGCTGCAAAAGCGTCTCCTACAGTTTTTGCGGGATTTCCTAGGCTTTGTAGAACTGGTAGTGATAGAGATAAGGGTTCGAAGCCGAATACTACAGCGTTGAAGAGTAAGAAGAAGACAAATTGGCTGATTATTCTCAAGGTTCTTATGCGAAAAACTGCGTGTTCTATGTTAACCAAGTCTTCGAGGTGCTCCCTTCTTTGTTTTATGTTTTTAGAACGTGAGTTTAAGTGGCATAAAAAGGTTTCATTGCTATCTTGCTATTGCTCCGCCGACTAGTCCTCCAATGGCGGCTACTATTGCTCCAAAGGCGCTCACTATAATTGCTGCTAATCCTATAACTGCACCTGCTAGTCCTCCTAAAACTCCGCCAATCGGTCCTCCTAAAATTGCGCCTATTGTCCCCCCAACTATCACTGCAAGTACACCAAGCACTATCGCACCGAATATTCCGGCAAGAAAACCAGCTAGTGCTCCTCTGCCCATTCCACCCTTAGCTATTAATCCCGCAACTAATCCGCCGATTAAATGGCCAATTATCGGGATCACCCACCCAAGAACAATAATGATGAGAAAACCTATGAAAGCTCCAAGCCATAAACTGCCCGAGCTACCCAAATTAACACCTCAACTTTCTACATTGCTTGTTAATATAAAAGACTTGTCTAGACTGAGAAGTTTACCCAGAGTGGAGAAAAGAAATGCTCTTAAGAAAAACGACCTAGTCGGAGTGCATAATAGTAAGTGTTAGGTTTGACTGCACCATTCCGTAAGACTTCGCTGTGGAACTCTGCTAACTTTCGCCTCCACTTTCTCTTCTTCAAAGAGATTAAGCTGGCCATAGACTCCATCATAGCCAGGGATGACTTTGGCCATTCCTTCTCTAACCCTCACAACGGCTTCAGCGATTTTCGGGTCAACAACTTTACACAGTTCTTCTCTAGAAGCGTCAATCAGCACCATATATTCGTTGCCAAACATGGCTATTAGGCTGTTGTAGACGCTCCAGACGCTTTGCACGCTGGGAGATGACGAGTCTAAAACCGTTGCGATGATTTCTGAGAGTGGCAGCAAGTGTATGTAGCCGATACCGTTTTGCGGCTTAAAACCTGCTGGTCTGTCGGCTAACTCTTCAACTCTTTGTTCCACGCCCTTCGTTAACCTTCTGCGACACACTGGACAAAGATTGCCAAACTTTATTGCTTCCTGTGGCGGCATGGAAACATTGCAGCTTCTATGCCCAGTCCAATGGTATTTGCCGTAGGCAGGATTTGTTTCTATAGTAAACTTGAACCGTCTAGGGTCTTTCTTGCGAAGTGTGTCCACGACTTCTTTGTACGTGAGCTGTTCAAGGTCAAAAACGTTAGCTTCTCGTCCAATTCTCCAGGGCCAGCAGCTGTGGCTGTCGCTGTTTGACACTAGAGTGAATTTGTCTAAGGCGCTTAGTCGCCAATTCATAGGTGGATCGGAAGACAAGCCTGTTTCTAGGGTGTGAATGTGTTTTGTCATGTCTTGATAGCAGTCTTCTATTTTGTCGAAGCCGCTGAAGGCGCCGAAGAGGCTGAACCATGGTGTCCAAGCGTGAGCTGGAATAACTTCGTTGTCTGCTGAAACAGCCATGACTTCTTCCACCAAATGCGGCGCAGTCATTTCAAGAGTCGGTCTTCCGTCAAGGCTTAAGTCACCAAACCGTGCCAGTCGGTCGTTGATTTGCGTTGCTGTCTCAAAGTTAGGCGTCAAAATTACGTGATGAATTTTCTTTGTCTTGCCTCTGAAAATAAAGATCGTGCTTACTTCGCTGGTTATCATGAAATAAGTTGAGTTAGCGGTTTTAGTAGACTTGAAAAGCCCTGTGTTTGGAACTTCAACCAAGTCTTCTTGCAGCTCTTTCCACCATTGTGGATGCGTGAAATCTCCCGTGCTTACTAGATTCAACCCTTTTATTTTTGCAAATCGCGAAATCTCTTGGATATTTATCCTCTTGCTAGTGGCTCGACTGAAGCGGCTGTGAATATGCAAATCAGCGATAACTCTCAAGTTTTCCACCTGACTGTCAAGTTTTTGGGGCTGTCACGATTTTTTTCGCTTCCTGAAAAGCAGCAAACCGTCTTTTTTCAATGATGGCTACGTATTGTGCGTCTTCAGAATCTATGAATTGCTTTACCTTCCACCCAGTTTCTTTAAGTATTTCTCTCATCTCCTCTTTGGAAACCATCAGATAGTCAAACCATCGGCCAACATATTCTCGGAATCTTGATCTAATTCTCACTTGTCCACCCATTCTACCTTTCTTCTTGTTTAAATCGTGGTATTCCAAATGTGCGGGATTGTCCGTCTTGTAAGGATCGCGAGTTGAAGCTATGATTAAAGCGCTTTCAGAAGTCATCTTATGGAACCTCTTAAGGAGTCTTCTTGCCTTCTTGAAGCTGCCGAATAAACCAAAATTGTTTCCCATCATGATAATCGTGTCAAACGAATTAGGCTGGAAATTCCCGTCCTCAATTGACATGACTTTGGCTTTTTTCAACCCTTTTAGCTTACAGATCTTTATAGCAAGAGGGGAAATATCAATTCCAAGCACATCAAAACCCTTTTTCTGTAAATACAATGAATGTCTACCCGCTCCGCAACCTATGTCTAGAATTCTTCCTTGAACAAACTCCATTGCCTTCTGTTCAATTGGATGCCAGTCTCCATAATCGGAAAAATAGCCTTTCAAGCTCATAGCATCTATATATCCATTATTTCTCTCCACTATTTCGAAAACTTGGTTTCCTTTGTAGGCAACCCACAGTTTTTGACCAAACGCGTCTTCTTCAGGTTTCAGTGATTTGACTTCACTCATGAACAATAGTATGATGCCTTGACTATTTTAAACCTAAAGAAAGCACGAGCACACGCACTTCCCCAAGAGGAAAAAACAGAATTTTGCGGAAGTGTTTCCATGCTTATAGTCAGCGATTATCCTCAACTTTTCCTCTGTTTGTAACATACTTGTCAAAGACTTTTTCCCAGTCAACTCGATATAAGGCATAAATAACTAAGATCAGAAACACAGCAGTTATAGCAATACCTATCCAGCTTCCCGTGTCTCCGAAAAGAAGGGTGAGCAAGTCTCCGTAAATTTTGCCGAAGGTCGCTAGGATGTAGCACATGAGGGTCTTTCCTAATATGGCTGGAATGAACGCCTTGAATAGGCTGTATTGCAGAATGCCTAGTGGAATGAATAGCAAGTCGTCTGGAAGGGGGGTTAACGCAAAGATGAAGATGGCGGCGGGAGTGTATTTGCCGAAAAGCTTAAGGAAATAGTCCATTTTTCTCTGTCTTTCTTCGCTGATTATTCTTCGCCCGTAGTATCCAAGGAAATAGCCTGCAAGTTCTCCGATAGCTGAGCCGGAGCCTCCGGCAATTGTCAACAGCAAGGGGTTCCATCCCTCAATGCCTAGAAATAAAATAACTACTGTGTAGGGTATGGGGATGATAATTGCCATGGTGCCAATTAGGCTGATTAAAAACACGCCGAAATATCCAAACTGTAATGCCACGCCATGCATCCAATCTATGAAAGACACGTTGACACTCCATCTTTATGTTGCATTGATTTAGGTTGGACGGATTTAACTCTAACTATCCGGGTTGCTTCTTTTGAGTTTACAATGGATGTTTCTTTGATGCTTGTTGTAGAAAAATTGGGTGATGTTTGCCCTTTGTTTCATGTTGCTTAGATTAGCCCTAGCTTCTTTCCTCCTTCCTCAAACGCTTGAATAGCCTTGTCTAAATGTTCTCTGGTGTGTTTGGTGCACAGTTGAACTCGAATTCTCGCCTTGTCACGTACAACCATTGGATAGACAATTGGCAATGCAAATATGCCTTTTTTCCAGATGAAGTTTGCAAGCTCCTTTGCCGTTTTACTTTCTCCACACATCACAGGCACTATCGGGGTTTCGCTGTTTCCTGTTTCGAAGCCCAGGTCTTGCATTGCTTTGAGGAAGTAGTTGCGGTTTTCCCACACCTTCCTTACGTGTTCAGGCTCGGTTTCAAGGACATCAATTGCTGCGGTGCATGCGCCGGCCACGCCTGGGGGGACTCCTCCGCTGAGAAGCCAGCTTCTCGATTTGTTGTAGGCAAAGTTTCTCAAGTCTTCACAGCCAGTTATGTGTCCTCCTATGACGCCGAAGGCTTTGGAAAACGTTCCCATTTCAACGTGCACTTGGTTTCGATTTAAGTGGAAGTGGCTGACGATTCCGCGTCCGCCTTCGCCTAGCACGCCTTCGCCGTGGGCGTCGTCTACATAAACGCCTGCGCCGTATTCTTCGGCAATTTTTGCAATTTCTGATAGTGGGGCGAGGTCGCCATCCATGCTGAAGACGCCGTCAGTGAGAATCCATATGTGCCTATATGGTGGCTGGTGTTTTTCTGTTTCGTCCATGACGCGGGCTAAGTCTTCAATGTCTTTGTGTTTGAAGATTGCTCGGTCTGCGTGGGTTAGGCGTACGCCGTCTATTATGGAGCCGTGGTTGAGTTCGTCGGAGACGAAGAGGTCGCCTCTGCCGCACAGTTGTGGTATTAGTCCTTCGTTTGCCATGAAGCCTGTTTGATATGTTAAGGAGGCGGGGGCGTTTTTGAATTTGGCTAGGCGGCGGTCTAGCTCTTCATGTAATGTCATGTTGCCTGCGATGGAGCGGTCGCTGCCGGCGCCTGCTCCGTATTTTTTTGTTGCTTCTAGCATGGCGTTTACGACTTTGGGGTGTGTGGCTAGGTTGAGGTAGTTGTTGGCGCAGAGCATGATGACTTGTTTGCCATCTATGGTGCATGCGGGTTCGCTGGCTGTTTGGAGTTCTTTGAGTTCCCAGTTTAGGCTTTCGTTTACGAGTCGACGGTATTCTTCACCCATGTATTTTGTTGGGTGACGTTTTGTTTGCACACGTTTCACCTCAATAAACTATCTTTTCTGCTTTCCATATTCGATTAGCATTCTCTTAACTTTTACCGCTCTACCATTTGGGCTCCAAAACAACCTTCGCAGCCTTTTTCGAATTAATCAACTCAACACCCTCCTCCACATCCTCCATAGAAAGCTTATGCGTAATAATAGAAGCAATCTTACTCCGAAACACCGAATCCGAAAGCAACCCCTTAACCTGATACCAAGTCTGAAACATCCGCCTCCCAGAAATACCATAAACCGTCGCTGCCTTGAAAATCATAGTATTATTAAAATCAAACATAACGGAAGAATCAAAAAGCCCCAATAAAGAAACTCTCCCACCAGGCGTCAAAATCTCAAAAGCCTGCCGCAAAGCACTCGGAGCACCCGACATTTCTAAAACAACATCAACGCCCTTTCCATCGGTTTCGTCAAGTATTATCTGAGAAATATTCTCCCCCTCCTCCCTTGCACTAAGAACCAAGTCTGCACCCATCTTTGTCGCCAAATCCATACGCACCCTGTTCAAACCGCCTGCAGTAGCAAAGATCTTCGCCGCACCCAACGCCTTCAACACAGCAACAGCCATCAACCCAATAGGACCACAACCCAAAACAGCCACGTTCTTTCCCACAATATCTTCAACATTATCCTTCGGCAAAGCCGTTTGAACAGCATTCCCCAATGGCTCTTGGACGGACGCAACTCCAGAGTCAAGCTTCGGGTCGTTCTTCCACGCATTCCTCTCGGGTAAAGCAACGTACTCCGCAAAAACGCCATCCCTGTCAACGCCCAATATTTGCACATGTCGACAAACGTGCATACGATCAGTTCGACACTGATAACAAGTGCCATCCACTATATGCGTCTCAGCAGAAACAAAATCTCCGCTCTTTACGCTAGATACATCTACCCCCACTTCCACTACCTCACCACAAAGCTCATGTCCAAAAATAAATGGAACTTTCTTTATCCGTTCCTGCGCCCACTTGTTCCAGTTCCAAATATGCACGTCAGTACCACATATCGAAGCTGTCTTAACCTTTACAAGAACCTCGTTCCTTTCAATTTTCGGAATACTAACAGTGGTGGTTTCTGCACCCGGCGCCCGTTTCGTCTTAACAACTGCATACATATTCTCAAACTCTCCACTTTTGAAGCATAATTTGAGAGAAATAATCCATTTAGTTCTTAAGCTAAAAAACTTATCTAAACGAACTTGTTCAACCTTATACACAAGACAAAAACTGGAGAAAAACAAAGCCTGTGCTGAGTATGAATTGTTTTCGCGCGTGCAATCACCATGAAATAAAATAACCTAAATATTCTTCTAAAATGATAATATCTTAAAGAAAAGAGGAAATTATATGACCTCTAACGGATTGAAAATAATCGACTTCCATGCTCATTTTCCGACTACAAAATGGGTGAATTGGGTTGCCTCATGGAGAAAAAAGTTAGCTGAGAGATATGGAATGGAGAAGGCTCAGTTACTTGTAGAGCAGTCAATGCAAGATAAGGAAAAAATGAGGAAACTTTGGGGCTTTGCGCCTCCTGAATCTGGGACACTTTCAGATGAGGAGCAAGCAGCTAGGTGGGCTACGGATTTGGCTAGCAAAGGTGTGGAAAGGGTAAATTTTGTGACAGGTGGGGGAAACGATAATTTATCTAAAATCGTGAGGTTATACCCCGACAAATTTTCAGGGTTTGCCCACCATAGTATATTCTCGGAGGATTCGTATTCAGAGCTTGAGAGGGCAATTAAAAAGCTTGGATTAAAGGGATACAAAATGATAGCATCCTCGCAGATGAAATCTATAGATGATAAGTCAGTTTACCCCGTTTGGGAAACTGTGGAGAAACTTGAAGTTCCTGTGATAATTCATTTCGGTGTCCTTGGTGGAGGTGGAGGGCCATCCCTTGATTTAAGGAATATGAACCCGCTTACACTATGGGAGGTTGCAAAGATGTTTCCGAGAATTCCGTTCGTCATTCCCCATTTTGGCGCGGGGTACCTCAGAGAGCTTCTTCTACTTTGTTGGTCATGTCCCAATGTATACATAGATACTTCGGGGTCAAACCGTTGGATGCATTGGATGCCATTCGAAATGGACTTAAAAGGGCTTTTTAGGAAGGCTATCGAGACTGTTGGTCCAGATCGTTTGATCTTTGGAAGCGACTCAAGCTATTTTCCAAGAGGTTTCAGTACCCCATATCTTATGGAGCAGCTAAAAGCTTGCCGAACAATAGGGCTCGATAAGGAAAGCATTGAGAAGATTTTTTATAAAAACGCTGCGACATTATTGAAACTAGAAAAATAAAGAGAGTATGATGATACAGCTTAGGTTAGGAAGTGGTCATCTGTCTGCTTTCGCCGTTTGATGGCACCTCTGATATAAGCAATTTGCCCAACATGGTGGAAAATCTCAGAGACATAAGCCAAGAGACCATATTGTCGTTTCCTTTTTCCTCCCCAGAGGGGTATTTCGACTTCGAGTTCTGCCAGAGTCAGCTCTTCGAGACTATTTATCAAATTTTTTCTTCCCTTTTCTATGTCACTCATTATTTTGCTTAAAGAATATGATCTGTTGTCAATGTAGTCTTCAGACCAGTCTTTTGGCTTATACTCTGGGTCACCCTTTAGGATTTTGTGTATTCCTACATTCCATTGTTGGGAGAGATGGGTAAGTATCCACCTTATGGAGTTAGTCTCTTTTAGAGGTCGCCAATCAATCTCCTTTTCAGAGAGGTCCTTCATCGCCGAGTCAAATCTCTCGAAGGCTATTTCTACGAACCTTTTTATTAATGCAACTTTCTCAGACATTGAAACCAGCTCATACGTAACTGGTATGAGTTGTGTCTTACGAATATAAATGCTTGTTGAAGGAGTAGTACCCCATTAGAATTGGTGCCAACAAAAATGTTTTCTATTAACGCACACACATTAACAGAAAACACAGCAGCAAGGAAACACAATGGACAAATACGCAATTGGGTATAGGTTAAAATAACTTTGGTGACAAATCTCAAAAGCAAAAGGGGATCTAAAGTGAAATCTAGTGTCTTGCCTTATGAATTCGTAACTTCAGAGAGGATAACCATCGACTACATCAATTATGCAAATAATCTAAAGCACGTGTTCCCAAAACATTTCAGAGAGCCAACCGTTCGAAAATGCAACGTAGACCGTCAGAGACTTGTAGACAAGTTGCTGGATTACAACAAGAAAATAAACGCGCCCAACCGAGTGACTCAAAATATAGAATCTCTTTCACAAGCAGAGACTTATGCTGTGATAACAGGTCAACAGCCCGGCTTGTTCTCAGGTCCATTGTACACAGTATACAAAGCAATTTCTACCATTGTCATTTGTGAAAGATTGTCTACCAAGAAATATTCGCTCGTTCCCATTTTCTGGAATGCATCTGAGGATCATGACTTTTCTGAGGTTAATCACATTAACATGTTCATGGAAAATGAGCCATACAAAATTCATTATGACTGTGCAGCAAAGGACGTAGCTCTTTCACATATGAGTCTTGACAAATTCGAATTGAATAAGATGTTAACTGTCATAGAGGATGTATCTCCAGACTCCGAGTTTAAAGCGCCTTTACTGAGAAAGAGCAAAGAAATCATAGAAAATTCATCCACTATAGGAGATTTCTTCTCCAGGTTTATGATTTGGCTTTTTGGAGAATTAGGACTTGTCATGATGGAGCCGCAACACTTTAGAGATTTGATGATTCCTGTTTTTAACAGGTTAATTAGAAGCCCAACTGAATGCACTCAGATCTTGAACAGAGCAGGTTTAGAGCTTGAGAAGCTTGGTTATTCTCCTAGAATCCACAAGAAATCCAACATATGCAATTTCTTTCTCTTGAACGAAGATGGAAAGCGACTGCGAGTCACATACAATGGCAAATTCCAGGCTGCCAATGAAACTTTTTCACAGAAAGAACTACTTGATCTATTAGATGGCAATCCCTCCAGATTTAGTGCGAATGCTTTCACAAGACCTATAACTCAGGATTTCCTCTTTCCCACGTTCGCATATGTGGCTGGACCAAACGAGATAGCTTATCAAGCCCAATTGAAAGGACTATACAACTTTTTCTCCCTAGAGGCACCGGTTATATTTCCGAGATTTGGGGCTACAATAGTCGAGAAAAAGGTTTCCAAAGTTCTTGAAAAATATAATGTAGAAATTTATGAACTTTGGAACCCGGCGAAACTATTGAAAGAATTAGCTAGGAAGAAGATGGGGGATGTCTTTGATTCCTTTAAGAGCGAAGTTTCGAGGAACATGTCTGAAGTGATTCGACAAGCTGAGTCTATTGACAAGGCTCTCATTGAACCTTGCGCACTCACAAAAGGTAAAATACTTAAGACAATAGAAGTCTTGGAAGACAAGATCGCTTCGAAGCGTAAGAGCATAATCTGGTTGTCAGACGACAGATTACAAAAGCATATAACAATCTCTTTCCTAATAGCCACCTCCAAGAAAGGCAGATAAATGTCTTGGAGTACATCATAAAATTCGGAAAAAAATTTTTGACAGATGTTTACGAAAACTTTATTGAAGCCGATTATGGTGAACATAGGGTGATTAAATGTTAGACATCCTTGCCATTAGCCCTCATCCTGATGATGTAGAGCTTTGTTGTGGCGGTCTCATCGCAAAGATGGGTAGCAAGGGATATCGCATTGGTATAGTGGACCTTACTAAGGGAGAGTTGGGAACTGAAGGAACAGCCGACATCAGGATGCAAGAGGCAACTAAAGCAGCTGATTTACTTGGTGTACAGATTCGTGAAAACATGGATTTCGGAGATTGTAGAGTAAGCTCTGGTTTTGATGAGGCTAAAAAATTAGCAGGTGTGATTAGGCAATATATCCCCTCACTTCTGATAGCACCATATGGGGATGATCATCATCCAGACCACGCAGCGAGCAGGAAGCTTGTTGATAAAGCAGTCTTCTTTGCCAAACTATCAAGAGTGCGAACAGATAACGAAGTGCACCAAGTTAAAATGGTTACTTATTACATGTTACATAAATCGTTTGTTCCATCGTTTATCGTCGATGTTACGCAGAGTCATGGAAAGAAATTAGAGGCCATTAAAGCCTACAAATCTCAGATAGGATTAATGTTAGGAATGGAAGGCTTGCTTAAATCAACAGAATTAAGAGACCAAATCTATGGTTCAAGAGTAGGTGTCAAATATGGCGAACCATTCTTCTGCAATACTCCTTTAATGATCGATGATCCGGTGGTCTTCTCGAAATGAGAATAGGCATTGCATGTTTTCCAACATATGGCGGAAGCGGAATCATTGCTACCGAACTGGCGCACCTGCTGGCAGAGAAGCATGAGTTACATTTGGTCAGCTATGACAAGCCTGTTCGATTGGAGGAGAAGACAGATTTCTCCTTTCATAAGGTGGAGCTTCTCTCATACCCACTTTTCGAGCGTGTTCCATGTTGTTATTCTCTGGCATTAATCTCAAAACTCTCAGAGGTCATAAAATCCTGCAGTCTAGATATAGTTCATGCTCATTATGCCGTTCCAAATGCCACATCTGCTTATTTAGCTAAAAAAATTTGTAATGACTCTGTGAAGGTGGTAACTACACTTCACGGTACCGACTCTTACTTGGTTGGAAGTCATCCCTCTTACAAAGAGGTAACACAGTTTAGTATGCAAAATAGCGATGCATTGACCGCAGTTTCTGAATACTTGAAAGAACGCACAGTGGCTGAATTTGATATCACAAGGGAAATTAAAATGATACCAAATTTTGTCGATCCTCAAAAGTTCAAGAGATTGAAGACAGATCGAAAAGAAAAGATTGTATGTCATTCATCAAACTTCAGACCAATAAAACGAATACCTGATATTATTAAGGCCTTTAAAGAAATCTTGCAAGAAGTCGAATGCAAGTTGTTCCTCATTGGAGATGGGCCTGAACGGCCTAAGGCCCAAGAAATGGTGAGAAACCTTGGGATATCAGAGAACATAAAATTCTTTGGAAACGTGAAGAACGTCCAGGAGATCATTGGCAAATGTGATTTATTCCTCTTACCATCAGAGGATGAAAGTTTCGGACTTGCTGCATTGGAAGCTATGAGTTGTGAAGTTCCTGTAATTGCCACCAATGTTGGAGGATTAAAAGAGTTGATCTCTCATGGTGTCGATGGTTATCTGACTGAAGTGGGAGATGTAGAAATGCTTGCTCAATACTCTCTAAAGATTTTAACAGACTCAGACTTGCAGAAGAAATTAGGAAATAACGCTATGCGAAAGGTTCTTGAGAAGTATACACCTGACAAAATTGTGCCCAAATATGAAGACCTTTATAAGGAAACCTTAAAGGAGAAATTAGCGACAGCAGCGTAATGCGCGCGCTTTGCAGATAATTTCTCTGTTCTCTACAGTCTTGATGAACCTATATCGCTTGTCTCTTGCCTCTATGTCATTACAGCCTCTCTATAACTGATCTCAGTAGCTTGTCCCTATACAAATCGTGAGCTAGGCTTCCACTTTTCCATTTATGTCCGATATAGTAACGTGATGCTTTAACTTGAATTCTGGCATGTTCTTTTCCTTTAAAAACAAGCAAGTCGACGCCTACGTCATGCAAAGGGAAATACACGTCAAAACCCTCACTTGACAGTTCTTCAGCTACAATGCATTTGCAGGTTGCAGAGACCACAAATTGCGAACTGGCAAGATTTTTCCCAAAATGACACTTTGCTCTTATCGTATATAAAATACGACATGAAAGCGCGCGCATCGGATTTAAAGTTAGCTTGCTGAGTGTAGATTAGTGGGTTTTTTGTCTTGTAAACTGTCAAGAAGAGTTTTAACTATCTTCAGAAAAGGTATTAACCCATGAAATATTCGACGACAATTCTAGTCAACTTAGCAACAATCATTTTTGCACTGGTAGTTGTTTGGGTATATGCAAGAGAAATGTTTGAATGGGTTGCTCTCTTGCTGGCACTCTATTTTCTATGGGTGGTAGTAAAATTTATTCTACAAAAAAGAAGGAAAAATTGACCTTCTAGGAAACTTAGGCTTTGAGATTGCAAAAAGAATTGACAACAAGAAAGGGAGAATTGCCAAACTCAAAGGTAACAGGATAATTCTGCAGCTTGATGCCATAGCCCTACCAGAGAATATACTCAGGTACATGGTGGCTCATGAAGTAGCACACATAGAAAACAAAAGGCATACCACAAAATTATCCAGACTGTCACAGTTGCCTGCCACCAGACTGAAACCCAGAATCTCAAAGTCACAACACGACACTCATTATTTCCACTATAGAGTCTCTCATAGGGGAAAAAAAGCCAATCTGAAAAATAGAAAGCGCAAGAAAAAGGGACGAAAGGAAGGTGCACCCAACATCTACTTTGCCGTCGAAGATCTTGACGCAGAATACAAAAGACTGAGTGACAGAAGTGTGAAATTCATCGAGCCACCTAAGAAGCAATACTGGGGTGGGTATGCTGCCTTATTTGCTGATCCTGACGAAAACCTATTCTATTTAGTGGAAGTCAAAAACGAAGCTTAACGAGAATGCTCATACAGTTTGTGCTAAAACAGTGAAGCTGCAAGAGGAGACATTGAACTCCCTTCCGTACCTTCCTATAATCTCTTCTGCCTGAGGATCCTTCTTTACTGCGTCAAGAAAATCCTCAAAGGCTTTCAGATCGTCGAAGATCAACTGTTCTATGTATCTATTTCTCTTATGGATAGTCTGATATGGGAAATACTTCTTCTGCACTTCCATGGGCATGAATAACTCAACCCGTTTGCAGCCATGGGATTCATGAAAAGGTTTTAGCTTCTCTTTAGCAAATTTCACGAAGTCCTCCAGCTTTTCAGGAGGAATCTCACATGACCACTGAACCATAATCAAACCTTTCACCTCGCGTGCAAGTTTGTGATTATTCAATCGGTCGCCTTATATCTTCTCCAATACTGTATAGGAAGATGCGCGCAGCCAAACAAAAAACTGAAGTTTCAACCATTGAATTCAGCAGACTTTTGCTTCACACCATGAAGCGCCAGATTTTATGGGGTCCCTAGAAGAACAAGCTCGAACCACAGACCACGTGATGTGTATGATTATATTAGGGTGTTGATAAATGGTTGTATTATGAGAATAGGTTTTCTCGTTAACCCAATTGCGGGCATGGGAGGAAAAGTCGGACTAAAAGGAACAGATAGTGTCTTCAAAAAAGCCGTTAACATGGGAGCAAAACCAGTTGCCCCTGAAAGAGGAACAGAATTTCTAAAAAAACTAAAAGAGCTAGGACTAAACCAAAGAATCCAACTAATAACATGCCCAGCCACAATGGGCGAAGAAGAAACCTGCTTGGCAAATTTAGACGCCGACATTTTATCAATGGAAATAACAACAAAAACAACCGCAGAAGACACAAAAAAAGCAGTAAAACTAATGACAAAACGCAAAATCGACCTTATTCTATTCGTAGGTGGCGACGGCACAGCAAGGGACATTCTAGACACACTGCAAAGTTCAAACTCCACACCAGTTCTAGGCGTTCCATCCGGCGTAAAAATGTACAGCGGAATATTCGCCATCAACCCAATAGACGCAGCCTACATCGTTGAAGCCTTCATCAAACAAGAAACTCAACTAGACGACTTCGAAATAATAGACGCAGACGAAACCGCCATCCGAAACGACCAATTCAACATACGACTCTATGGCTTTTTAAAAGGTCCTTTCCTGCCAATGCGCATTCAAGGAAGTAAACAAGTGTCTCCAGAGACCTTAGATGAACATGAAAACCAGGTGGCTGTTGCCCGCTTTATAATAGAAGAGATGAACCACAACGCTGCCTACATCCTCGGCCCCGGTACCACCGTAAAATGCGTAGCGGACTTGTTAGGTGTGGAAAAAACTCTCCTAGGAGTTGACATATACCGCAAAGACGGAATGACAAAAGACGTTAACGAAGAGAAGTTGTTGAAAGAAATAGACGATTGGCAGAACACGTGGATTATTGTTTCTCCAATTGGACGACAAGGAATCTTGTTCGGGCGAGGCAATCTGCAAATCAGCCAGAAAATCATCAGACTTGTTGGGAAAGACAAAATTCTCGTGTTGGCAACTAGAAGCAAGATTAGAAGCATTGAAGAAGGCGTTTTGAGAGTTGACACGGGCGATGCAGAAGTAGACAGGATGCTCAGGGGATACATAAGAGTAGCCACAGACTACCGCGAATGGAGACTATTACAGATCAGATGAAAATCAGGCGCCCGCCTTCTCAGCCTTCCCCAGCAAGTTCATAAGTATAAACATCAAGTCTCTCCCCCTAATTCGACCAAGCCCCCCTTTTGCACATGTTCTTTCTCCGAACTCTTTAACATCATCCGTACGGACACTTGGCCCCATAATCGCAACAGGCACTGGCTCACCGCTGTGCTCCTTCTTTATCGACGAAGTCGTGTGATCTGCAGTCACGGCGATAAACGACTCATCCAGATCCACATGACTTATGAAGTGGGCAACTAAGGCGTCTACCTTTTCAATCATCTCTATTTTCTTCTGAGGCTTTCCATCGTGGCTTGCCAGATCAGTAGCCTTTACGTGAACAAGCACAAAATCGTAGGATTGTAAAGCTTGCACTGCAGCTTTTGCCTTTGCAATGACATCTGTTTCGTACGTTCCCATAGCGCCTGGAACCGAAATTAAACGCATTCCAGCAGTTTTGCAAACACCTCTTACAAGAGGCACAGCCGCGATTGCTGCTGGACGAATTCCGTAGAGAAGAGGAATGGGGTCAATTTCGGGTAATTGTCCAACGCCTCTGCAAAGAATAAAGTTAGCAGGCAGCAAACCTTTCTTATCTCTTTCCTCGTTTACTGGGTGATTTTTCAACACTTCGTGGAATTGTTGTGTGAGCTTATTCAGAACATCGGCAGTGTTTTTTGCTTCTCTGCTTCCATCAAGTGGGCGAGCATTTAAAACCTTGGCTCCTGTTTCATGCGGATCTGTATCAGAAACCATGGTGGACAGGTTTGGTCCGCTTAGGCGAAGTATCGCTCGATGTTGAACGGTGCTTTTGAACAGTGCGCCTCCTACTTCGGGTGGGTCAGCTTGAAGCGACTCCTCAACAGCAACTGCCAACTTAGCTGCATCCTCGTTCCCTATTCTCCCTGCCCTTCTGTCCAGCACTTTGAAATCTTTGTCAATAGTGGCGAAGTTGCATCGAAACGCCAAGTCGTTGGGGAGAATGTCTATTCCTGAACCGATTGCTTCAAGTGCTCCTCTTCCAGTGTATACTTCCATTATGTCGTAGCCCAGCAACGCAAGATGGGCTGTGTCGCTTCCTGGCGGAATGCCTGGCGCTATTACGTCTATCATGCCGCATATGCCTGATTTTGCTATGCGGTTGAGGTGTGGTTTTTTGGCTGCTTCCAGCGGGGTCTTGGCGTTTAATTCTTTGAGGGGGACGTCTGCCATTCCATCTGCGATGACGAGAACTGCCTTCACGAATAGGTCACCTTACTCTTTATTCTTTGATCGTTGTAATTATAATTGCTGTTTTCTTTTTTTTACAAAATGTGTGTCTGTAAAGAAAAAGGTGGACTGTGCTTCTAGGCTGGTTTTGTGTGTTTATTCTCCGCAGCAGTCTTTATACTTCTTTCCGCTTCCGCAATCACATGGATCGTCAGGTTTGGGTTTTGCTTTCTTGGATCCACAACAAGACATTTCTTTTTCACCTTACTGTCCAGTTATTTTCTAAACTATTTTAACTTATCGTTTTTATATACGCATGATGTGTGAGACGCATGTTGTGTAGTTTTCGCGGTATTTTTCATAGCGAATTAGCCAACTCTACAACTTTATCTTTTATCTGCATGAATATCTTCTCAGCGTATCCGTGGGGCAAGAAGTATGGATCGTCGATGTTCCACACAACAATTTTGCCTGCACATTGTGGGCATTTTCTTAAGATGGCTTCGTTGTGTTTAGGTTTCATAGCCACTATAAGGTCATAGCTGCCAAGTTCTTTCTCATTTAAACCCTCTGGAGCATGCTTTAGATATTTTTGAGCGTTTTCTCTTGCCAAGTATTTTTTCGCGGCTTCAGATATTGGGATTGCCGGATCTATCCCTGCAGAGTCCACGTCTACCTCTGGTTTAAGCTTCTTCAACAGTGCCTCTGCTACAGGGCTTCGATAAGCATTTCCCGAACATACAAACAAAACTTTCATACAAGCCACGTGAGCATCTAAGTTTCTGAGATTATAGATTAGGTTAAGATCTTATAAACTTCTAAATTCTTACCTGCTTAGAGAGTTATAAACTTCTCCTATGTGATTGCTAGTTATCCTTTTGAGAAGGGTGCGCAAATTCTTTATGTTATTGGTTAGTATTCTGCATTCGGCGAAATTATATGTTTGATAATGTTGTAGAAGAGATCCCTGACTACAAAGCCTTTTACACGATAGATGAATTGAACGCAAGCTCTGAAAAACTAGCTCAAAAACATCCGTCAAAAGTAAAGATTTTCGAGATTGGCAAGTCACGAAAGGGAGAGATGATAAAGGCATTAAGAATCGGCAAAGGAAAAAAGACAGCGTTGCTATTCGGTTTTCCTCACCCAAATGAGCCTATTGGAAGCGTGGCGCTTGAATATCTTTCGTGGAGACTAGTTGAAGATCGCGCCTTGGACAAACTTGACTTTACATGGTATATAGTTAAATGTATAGATCCAGATGGAGCAAGGCTGAATGAGGGATGGTTCAAAGGCCCCTTCACTCCGTTTAATTATGCTTTGAATTACTATCGCCCTCCAGGGTATCAGCAAATTGAGTGGACCTTCCCGATCAAGTACAAAACCCTTCTATGGGACACGCCGATTCCAGAAACAAGAGCCTTGATGAGGGTTATGGAAGATGTGAAGCCCCAGTTTATGTATAGCCTTCACAACTCTGGCTTCGGCGGAGTCTACTTCTATGTTTCATCACGCTGTAAGCCACTCTATCCAAAGTTCCAGAATCTGGCTAAGAAAGAAAAGCTGCCCTTACATCTAGGCGAACCAGAAACACCCTACGTGAAGAAACTCGCAGAAGCAATATTCAGAATGCCAACATCAGTCGAAACATACGAGTTCTTGAAGAAACACACAAAAAAAGATCCGGCAGAGATCATTAACTATGGTACAAGTAGCGACGATTATGCTCGAAGAGTCGCTGGAAGCTTTACCTTAGTGTGTGAAATGCCATATTATTACGATTCGAGAATTGAGGATACTTCTGAATCAGACGTGATAAGAAAAGAGGCAGTTCTACATAGCATAAAGCTTGCAGAGGAACGCTACAATTTCATCAAGAAAAAGTATTCAGAAGTGAAAGCAAGTCTTAGTAGCCATGAGGATAAGAAACCATTTATAGATGCGATTGAAGATTCTCTGAAACGTTTTCCAGATACCATAGCAGCTTGGAAACATTGGGCTAAGACCGATCCAAAACTAAAACGGAAAGCAACCGTTGCCGAAAAGTTTGATTCATATGTGATTAGCCGCTTTTACGATCTTTTGTCTTTAGGGATGCTCTATCGCTGCGTGAAAAGCACGAATAACAAGAAAATTGAAAAAGCAGTTTTGCAGCGTGTCGTAAAATGGAATAAAGAGCTTGAGAAGCAACTTTCCTACGAGGTCGTACCCATAAGGAGTTTGGTTAGAGTACAGCTTGGAAGCGCTCTTCTAACTGCTGAATACATTGGCAAAAAACGCTGATATGCGCAGTTACAGACATGTTGCAACTATGTCATTGACTTCGGTGCACACATATTGCGATACTGCATGCGCCATTAATTCAAATCTCTATCGGAGAGACAAGGGAAAAGAAAGGCTAAGGAGACGACTGTTCCCAAGCAAAAAATGATGTTTTATGTGACAGGATGGCGCGGGGTGCGGGATTTGAACCCGCGCGGCCCGATGGACCACAGGCTTAGCAGGCCTGCCCCCTACCAGGCTAGGGCAACCCCGCATCGTTTTTTCCTGACCCCGTAGCTTTTCAATTGTTGAGACGCGTTATTTTCTTTTTCGGAAGAACAATAGTCCTTCCTTTTCGCATGCGCGCATAGCCAATGGGTGTAGCAACATGGCAGGATGCTGTATTGGTAGTTTAACCTTGAATCCATTGCGTTGTCAGTGTTTTTTTTGGTTGGTCGGGTTGGAATTGAACCCCGAACCCACACTTAGCCAGTCAAACCCGATTTAACCTAACCAACTATAACCATGCGCGCGCGAGGGTTTTATAGCTAGCTAGCGCATTCATTTCACGAATATGTTCGGGTTAGTAACTAGCTAGTGAGTTTTCATGAACAGCTCCATCGGGAATGGCTGGCCGTGCCCGGGGTACACTGAGTTGATTTGTAAACGTTTCAGTTTTTCGACACTGGCGTGCGCTGCAACTGGGTCATCGATAATGGACCAGATCTCTGGTTTGCCCACATTGGCCAGCAGATCCCCGCAAAACAGGTCGCCGCTGCCTGTCAGGATGCCTATTGAACCCTTTGAGTGCCCTGGAATATCAAGAACTTTAGCGTCGAATCCATATCCAGAGAAATCGTATCCCTTGTCGATATATAAATCGGGTTTAAACCTGTCCGATTTTCTTAACCTGAAGAACAACTTAAAAATTATTCTGATGAGAATATTCTGTTTGTTTCG